>NZ_JBEORF010000011.1:0-159416 GCF_040302125.1 Nocardioides sp. NPDC127514
GACTTCTTGCCGCTGCGGTCCTCACCGCCGACGCGTCCGCCGACGACCGAGGCGGTCATCGTTGTGACATCTCGGCCGACGGGGGTGACGCCTCGGCTGTTATGAGTCGTCGGTACGCCGCTTGAGGTAGCGCTCGAACTCCCGGGCTATGGCGTCGCCGCTGGCCTCGGGGAGATCGGCGGTGTCGCGGGCCTCCTCGAGGGAGCGTACGTAGTCGGAGACGTCCTCGTCCTCCTCGGCGAGGTCGTTGACGCCGCGCTCCCAGGCTCGGGCGTCCTCGGGGAGGTCGCCGAGGGGGATGGAGCACTGCAGGAGGTCCTCGAGCTTGTTGATGATCGCGAGGGTGGCCTTGGGACAGGGCGGGGCGGCGACGTAGTGGGGGACCGCGGCCCAGTAGGAGACCGCGGGGATGTCGGACTGGACGCAGGCCTCCTGGAGCACGCCGACGATGCCGGTCGGCCCCTCGTAGGACGGCGAGTCGAGCTTGAGCCGGTCGACGAGGTCGGGCTCGGTGGCGGTGCCGGAGACCGGGATCGGCCGGGTGTGCGGAGCGTCGGCGAGGAGCGCGCCGAGGGTCACCACGAGCTGGCCGCCGAGCTCGTCGACGCATTCCAGGATCTCGCTGACGAACTGCTTCCAGCGCATGTTGGGCTCGATGCCGCGCACCAGGATGATGTCGCGGTCCAGGTCGGGCGGGGAGCAGACGGCGACCTGGGTAGTGGGCCAGGTGATGGAACGGAAGCCGTTCTCGTCGGTGCCGGTGACCGGGCGGTTGACCTGGTAGTCGTAGAAGTCCTCGGGATCGATCTCGGCCACCACCCGCGCGTGCCAGACGTCCATCAGATGGTCAACCGTGCCGGAGGCGGCATCGGCCGCGTCGTTCCAGCCCTCGAACGCGGCGATCACCACAGGATCGACCAGGTCGCGGGTCTCTTCGATCTCGATCACACCTCCACCCTAGTCACCGGGACCAGGGAGTCGGCGTCGTTCACCCTGCGTACACCTTCACAATTCCCACCTGGTGGACTCCCGGTGTCAGGATTCGGAATGAAATGGCATAGCCCGGGCACCTACGCCGTAGCGTGTTTCAGGCAAAGCCGTGCACACCACCGTGCCCGCCCGGGAGAGGAAACAAGAGTGAGTCTGCGCCCTGATGTCACCGAGACCCTGACCGCCACCCTGAAGGAGCGGATCATGGTGCTCGACGGTGCGATGGGCACTGCGATCCAACGTGACCGTCCCGACGAGGCCGGCTATCGCGGCGAGCGGTTCAAGGACTGGCCCAGCGACCTCATCGGCAACAACGACCTGCTCAACCTGACCCAGCCGCAGATCATCGAGGGCATCCACCGCGAATACCTCGAGGCCGGCGCCGACATCATCGAGACCAACACGTTCAACGCCAACGCGGTCTCGCTGAGCGACTACGACCTGGCCGACCTCGCCTACGAGATCAACTTCGAGGCGGCGCGCCTGGCTCGTGCGGCCGCGGACATCTACTCGACCCCCGAGAAGCCGCGCTACGTCGCCGGCGCGCTCGGCCCGACGACGCGTACGGCCTCGATCAGCCCGGACGTGAACGACCCCGGCGCCCGCAACGTCACCTACGAGCAACTCCGCGACGCCTACGCCGACGCGACCCGCGCGCTCCTCGAGGGCGGCTCGGACCTGATCTTCATCGAGACGATCTTCGACACCCTCAACGCCAAGGCGGCGATCTTCGCCGTCCAGCAGGTCTTCGAGGAGTACGGCCGCCGCTGGCCGGTCGTGATCTCCGGGACGATCACCGACGCCAGCGGCCGCACTCTGTCGGGGCAGGTCACCGAGGCGTTCTGGGATTCCGTACGCCACGCCGACCCGCTCCTGGTCGGCCTCAACTGTGCGCTCGGCGCCCAGGAGATGCGCCCCTACATCGCCGAGCTCGCCCGCGTCGCGGACGCCTTTGTCTCCTGCTACCCCAACGCGGGGCTCCCGAACGCCTTCGGCGAGTACGACGAGGGCCCGACGGACACCGCCGGGCACGTCCACGAGTTCGCCACCGCCGGGTTCGTGAACCTGGTCGGCGGCTGCTGCGGCACCACGCCGGCCCACATCGCCGAGATCGCCAAGCAGGTCGAGGGGGTCGCGCCGCGCGACGTCCCCGAGGTCGAGCCCGCGCTGCGGCTCTCCGGCCTGGAGCCGTTCACCGTGACCGAGGAGAGCCTCTTCGTCAACGTGGGGGAGCGGACCAACATCACCGGGTCGGCGAAGTTCCGCAACCTGATCAAGGCCGGCGACTTCGACACCGCGCTCTCCGTGGCCGCGCAGCAGGTCGAGAACGGCGCCCAGGTCATCGACGTCAACATGGACGAGGGCATGATCGACGGGGTCGCGGCGATGACCCGGTTCCTGACCCTGGTCGCCTCCGAGCCCGACATCTCCCGGGTCCCGATCATGATCGACTCCTCCAAGTGGGAGGTCATCGAGGCCGGTCTCAAGCTCGTCCAGGGCAAGCCGATCGTCAACTCGATCTCGCTCAAGGAGGGCGTGGAGTCCTTCGTCGAGCACGCCGAGCTGTGCAAGCGCTACGGCGCCGCGGCCGTCGTGATGGCCTTCGACGAGGATGGCCAGGCCGACTCCTACGAGCGCCGGATCGCGGTGTGCGAGCGGGCCTACCGGATCCTCGTCGACGAGGTCGGGTTCGATCCCGACGACATCATCTTCGACCCGAACGTGTTCGCGGTCGCGACCGGGATCGAGGAGCACGCGACGTACGGCGTGGACTTCATCGAGGCGGTTCGCTGGATCAAGCAGAACCTCCCCGGGGCGAAGGTCTCCGGCGGCATCTCCAACGTGAGCTTCTCCTTCCGCGGCAACAACCCCGTGCGTGAGGCGATCCACGCGGTCTTCCTCTACCACGCGATCGAGGCGGGCCTGGACATGGGCATCGTCAACGCCGGTGCGCTGGTGCCCTACTCCGAGGTCGACCCCGAGCTGCGGGACCGGATCGAGGACGTCGTGCTCAACCGGCGCGCCGATGCTGCCGAGCGGCTGCTCGAGATCGCCTCGAAGTACAACAAGGACTCACCCGAGGCGGAAGCCAAGGCCGAGGCCTGGCGCGAGCTGCCGGTCGGCGAGCGGATCACCCACGCGCTGGTCAAGGGCCTGGACGCCTACGTCGAGGCCGACACCGAGGAGCTCCGCGCCGAGATCTCGGCTCGTGGTGGCCGTCCGATCGAGGTCATCGAGGGACCGCTGATGGACGGCATGAACGTCGTCGGCGACCTGTTCGGTGCCGGCAAGATGTTCCTGCCGCAGGTGGTCAAGAGCGCCCGGGTGATGAAGAAGGCGGTCGCCTACCTGATCCCGTTCATCGAGGCGGAGAAGCAGCCGGGTGACGCCGAGACCAAGAACGGCACGATCGTGATGGCCACGGTCAAGGGCGACGTCCACGACATCGGCAAGAACATCGTCGGCGTGGTGCTGCAGTGCAACAACTACGAGGTGATCGACCTCGGCGTGATGGTGCCTGCGCAGAAGATCCTGGACGCCGCCAAGGAGCACGACGCCGACATCATCGGCCTCTCCGGCCTGATCACGCCGTCGCTGGACGAGATGGTCGGTTTCGCGACCGAGATGCAGCGGGTCGGGCTCGACCTGCCGCTGCTCATCGGCGGTGCCACCACCTCGCGTGCCCACACCGCGGTCAAGATCGACAAGGCCTACGACGGCCCCGTCGTCTGGGTCAAGGACGCCTCCCGCTCGGTGCCGACCGCGGCGGCCCTCCTCGACGCCGGCCGGCGCGAGAAGCTGATGGCCGAGGTCAAGGTCGACTACGACTCGCTGCGCGCGCGGCACGCCGAGCGGCGCGAGCGGGTGTCTTTGACGTACGTCCAGGCGAAGGCCAACAAGCCCGAGATCGACTACTCGCTGCTGCCGGCGAGGCCGGCGCAGACCGGCGTGCACACGCTGCTGGAATACCCGATCGCGGAGCTGCGGGATTACATCGACTGGCAGCCGTTCTTCAACGCCTGGGAGATGAAGGGGCGTTTCCCCGACATCCTCAACAACCCGGCGACCGGCGAGGCCGCGCGCAAGCTCTACGACGACGCGCAGGAGATGCTCGACAAGATCATCGAGGAGAAGTGGCTCGAGGCGCGCGGCGTCTACGGCCTCTTCCCGGCCAACTCGACCGGTGAGGACGTGGTCGTCTACGCCGACGACTCGCGCACCGAGGAGCGCGCCACGCTGTTCCAGCTGCGTCAGCAGGGCCAGCACCGCGACGGCATCTCCAACAAGTCGATGGCCGACTTCGTCGCGCCGGTCGGCCAGGGAGCCGACCACGTCGGTGCCTTCGCGGTGACCGCCGGGATCGGCCTGCCCGAGCGGGTCAAGGCGTTCAAGGACGCCATCGACGACTACTCCGCGATCCTGCTGGAGGCTCTCGCCGACCGCCTCGCCGAGGCGTTCGCGGAGCGGCTCCACGAGCGCGTACGCACCGAGTTCTGGGGCTACGCCGCCGACGAGGGCAAGCTCGCGAACGAGGACCTGATCGCCGAGAAGTACTCCGGCATCCGCCCCGCTCCGGGCTACCCGGCCTGCCCCGACCACACCGAGAAGCAGACCATCTGGTCTCTCCTCGACGTCGAGAAGAACACCGGCATCGAGCTCACCGAGTCGATGGCGATGTGGCCGGGCGCCTCGGTCTCGGGCCTCTACTACGGCCACCCCGACTCGCAGTACTTCGTCGTCGGCCGTATCGGTCAGGACCAGGTCGCCGACTACGCCCGGCGCAAGGGCTGGACGATGACCGAGGCCGAGCGCTGGCTGTCGCCGAACCTGGGCTACGACCCGGAGGACTGATCCTCCGGGTTGTCCAGCCACGCCGGCGGGACCTGACCGACGCTGACCACGTTCCAGAACGCCGTACGCCGCGTCAGGATCGTGACGAGGTGGTAGCCGTCCGGGTGGCGGGTGAGCACACCCGCCACCGGGTCGCGCTCCCGGTCGAGCCTCAGCGGGATGACGTGGGCCCAGGTCTCGGTGGCCGGGTACCAGTACGCGCCGACCGTCGAGGGGTCCCAGGTGCCGAGGGCGGCATTGGCCTCGGCGACCGCGGGCCGGAGCCGGGCCAGGAGCTCCTCGGGCTCCATGCCGGCGCGGTCGGCGTGGTCGTAGGCGATGTGCAGACCGCCGACGGACGTGATCCGTGCACCGTTGTCGAAGGCGGGCGGCGCCCAGCTCTCCAGCGCGGTCCGGCAGCGCTGGCAGTCGTCGTCGCGGCTCCAGTCGGCGAACTCGACGTCGTCGACGGCCAAGTCTTCACCGCGGCTGGTGACCAGCACCAGCCGCAGGCCGTCCTGGTCGCGCAGCGGCAGCGGGTTGTGCTCGAGCCCGTCGCGGAAGTGCAGCAGCGCGGAGGCCTCGTTGACCCCGATCCGGTGGACGACCGCGCTGCGCAGGCCCTGCAGCCGCGCCTTCGGTGACTCCTGCCGCAGCAGCGCCGGATCGACCAGGTCGGCGAGCCACTCGACCAGATCGACGGTGAGCAGCCGCTCGGCCTCAGCAGGCAGCACGAGACGGGAGATCGGGAGCCATGCGGGACACCGTATCCGGCTCCCGGCCGCACTCTGCGACCGCGGATAGGCTCGGACGGTGCGACACGAGGAGGAGTGGGCCCGGGAGCGGTTCGCCGCCGCCCGGGTGGCACGGCTGGCGACGGTCTCGGCCGACGCCGTGCCCCGGATCGTGCCGATCGTGTTCGCCCTGGTGGGGGACGTGATCCTCTCCGCGGTCGATCACAAGCCCAAGTCGACCACCCGGCTGCGGCGGCTCGAGGACATCGCGGCGAACCCGGCGGTGTCGCTCTTGGTCGACGCCTACGACGACGACTGGTCGCAGCTGTGGTGGGCACGTGCCGACGGTGTCGGGCGGGTGCACGCGTCCTACGACCTCGACCCGCTGGTCGCGAAGTACGCCGACTACCGCGCCCAGCCGCCGGCCGGGCCGGTGATCGTCATCGAGGTCACCCGCTGGTCCGGCTGGTCGGCGACCTGAGGCCTCGGGGTCAGCGCGAGCGTCGGAAGGGGCGCAGGATCTCCCCGCTGGGAGACGGACCGCGGGAGCGCATCGCCGGAGGGGCCGGCGGGGCCGTGCCGGCCCAGGGGCTGCGTACGTCCAGGACGGTGGCCCACTGCGACGCGGTCGGGCGCAGCCCGGGAGGGCCGGCGGCCTGGTCCATCAGCCGGGTCAGCGGGCCGACCAGGATGCCGGCCTCGCCGGCGAAGGTCAGGTCGGGCCGGAGCGCGGGGGCGGCGTTGCGGTCGCCGGTGAGCACGCGGGCGATCGTGAGGGCCAGCTTGAAGCGGTCGCTGTCGGCGGTCGGCGGCATGCCGAGGTTGGTGGGGTCCTCCCACCCGCGGGTGTCGGCGGGCGGCAGGACGCCGTCCTCGCCGGCCGGCCGGATCCCGTCGCAGTCGAGCAGCATCACCCGGGGGATCGGCGTCACCGACCAGGCGATGTTGCGCGGCGACAGGTCGCCGAGGACGAGCCCCTGCCGGTGCAGCGCGTCCATCACCGCGGCCAGCGCCCGCATCAGCAGCACCCGCTCGTAGATCCCGGGGCTGCGTACGTCACCCGTGTCGACGAGCAGGCCCAGCTCAGCGAGCGCGGTGGCGGGACCGAACCCGGCCAGGAACGGCTCGTGGACCCGCTGCATCAAGAAGCCGGCGGTGCGCAGCCCGTCGAGCACGACCGTGTGCGGCCAGGCGGCGAAATGGTCCACCTGCAGGCCCTCGCTCTCGACGAGCCCGCGGATCCGCACCAGCTCCGCCAGGGCACGGCCGTCCACGAGGCCGAGCTCTCGCGTGCGGTACAGCTTCGCGACCGTCCCGGGGTGGTCGGCCAGCTCGATGATGCGGCCCTGAGAGCCCTGGGCGATATGGCGTCCAAGACTCAGGTCGCTGAGCTGGATCTCGTTCACGGAACCTCCGGCACCCGTCGTAGGTAGGCAGATCGTACGTGGCTGGGCGATCCCGTGCCGAGTCGACGGCTCATCTGGTGGCACCGGGCGTCAGCCCGCTGCGATCCCGGCCACCAGGTTGATCGTGCTCGCCAGCACCACCGCACCGAAGACGTACGACAGCAACGTGTGCCTCAGCACGACGGCGCGGATCCGGGAGCTGGTCACCGACGTGTCGGAGACCTGGTAGGTCATCCCGAGGTTGTAGCTGAAGTAGAAGAAGTCGCGGTAGGCGGGCTTGTCGTCGGAGTTGAAGTCGATCCCGCCGGCGTCGCCGTCGTAGTAGAGGTGTGCGTAGCGCGCGGCGTACATCAGGTGCAGGCTCGCCCAGGCCAGGAAGACGCCGACGAGCGCGACCGCCGCGGCGAGGCGGCCTTGGGCGGAGTGGCCGACGACCAGGAGCATCACGATCCCGAGCAGCCCGCACAGCGAGATGGCGACCACGACGAGCTCCTCGGCCGCGGGGCGAAAGTCCTCGCGGCGGGTGTTGGCGCGGGTCGTGTCGGCGTCGAGCGGCCACAGCGCGATCCAGCCGGAGGCGACGAACGTGGCATGGACGACCGCTACCGCGAGAAGGGTGCCGATCTGCGCGTCGACGAGGAGTACGCCGGCCGCGGCCGCCATCGCTCCGGCCACCAGCGAGCCGGCCAGCCGGACCCCGGCAGCCGAGGGGAGAGGCGTCTGCGAACTCGTCCGACTCACGCCTGCAGGCTACCCGTCGTCTCGCCCGGCGGACGGCTGCGACGGGCGCGGCGTACCGTGGTGTCATCAGGATCGGCAGCGCGAACGAGAAGAGGACAGGTGCCCCTCAGCAGGATCGAGGAGTCGACCACCCGCAAGCAGGGTGGGGTCGAGTTCGGCGGCGGCCGGGTGGCGTACGCGTCCGGCGAGGCGACCGTGGCCGATGCCATGGTCCGCCGGCCGAAGCTGCTCCCGGCCACGGCGACCGGTCGCGACGTACGCGATCTCTTCCGCGACGACCACGTGCACGCGGCGCTCGTCGTCGACGGTGATCGGCTGCTCACGGTCATCGAACCGCACGAGGTCGGCGCGAGCGGGGACGGACCGGCGAGGGCGATGGGCACGCTGCGGGGCCGCACGGTCGCCCCCGACGCCGACCTCTGGGAGACCTGGGTGTGGATGATCGGCAACCGGTGCCGCAGGCTGGCCGTGGTCGAGGACGGCCGCTGTGTAGGGCTCCTCTGCCTCAAGCGCACCAGCCGGGGCTTCTGCTGCGACGCCGGCGTCCACGCGAGGGCTCGCCAGGCCATGACCTCTCAGGAACCCACAGGACAGGAGCTGACATGGGACGAGTGACGGTTGGACGGCCTGTGCTGCGGGTACGCGACGGCGTGATCTCGCGACGGCCGGACAAGCTGGCCGCGGAGGAGCCGATGGAGATCAGGGTCAACGGCCGGCCGCTGACCGTCACGATGCGCACCCCCGGCGGCGACTTCGACCTAGCCGTCGGGTTCCTGGTCAGCGAGGGCGTCGTGCACTCCGCCGACGACATCGCGAGCGTGCGCTACTGCGCCGGTGCCACCGCCGACGGCGGCAACACCTACAACGTGGTCGACGTCGGCCTGGCCGCCCACGTCCCGCCGCCCGACGCCTCCCTGGAGCGCAGCTTCTACACGACCTCCTCGTGCGGACTGTGCGGGAAGGCGTCCCTCGAGGCGGTGCGTACGTCCTCGGCCTGGTCGGTCGCGGAGGACACCCTGCGAGTCACGCCCGAGCTCCTGAGCATCCTCCCGGAGCGGCTGCGGGAGGCGCAGCGCGTCTTCGACAGCACCGGTGGCCTGCACGCGGCCGGGCTCTTCGACGCGGAGGGCAACCTGCTCTGCGTACGCGAGGACGTCGGCCGGCACAACGCCGTCGACAAGGTGATCGGGCACGCTCTGCGCGAGGGCATGGTGCCGCTGCGCAACAGCATGCTGATGGTCAGCGGGCGCGCCTCGTTCGAGCTCGTCCAGAAGGCCGTGATGGCCGGTATCCCGCTGCTCGCGGCCGTCTCGGCCCCCTCCTCGCTCGCCGCCGACCTGGCCGACGACAACGGCCTCACCCTGGTCGGCTTCCTGCGCGGCTCCTCGATGAACATCTACGCGGGCACCGACCGCATCGCGGCCGTACCCGTCGGCTGACCGCCGCCGGGCGAGCGTGTCGAGACACGTCACATCCGCGCGGCGCCGTCGGTGATCGCCCGGCGGATCCGCGGATAGGTGCCGCAGCGGCAGATGTTGCGGATCGTGTCCAGATCGGCCTCGGTGACGGTGCGGCCCTCCGCGGAGACTCGCCGCACCAGGTCGACCGCGGCCATGATCTGGCCCGGCTGGCAGTAGCCGCACTGGGCCACGTCGTGGTCGATCCAGGCCTGCTGCATCGGGTGCAGACCGTCGTCACTCTCGCCGACGGTCGCGGGAAGCCCTTCGATCGTGGTGACCTCGTCGTCGGGACGGAGGTCGGCCACCGGGACGGCACAGGGGTTGAAGGCGCGGCCGTTGAGGTGCGAGGTGCAGGCCTTGCAGACGTTGATCCCGCAGCCGTACTTCGGGCCGGTGACGCCGAGCAGGTCACGCAGCACCCAGAGCAGACGTACGTCGTCCTCGGCCTCGACGCTGATCTGCTCGCCGTTGACCCGGAAGGTGTGGGTGGGCATGTGGGCGGTCCTTTCTGGCTCGGGCCTTTCAGCGAACGTGGGAGAGACCGTCGGTCGGCGAGGCGGGCACCGGCGGGACGGTCGGCTTGGGCTCGAAGGAGAGCGTGCCGTGGTTGATCGGGAAGTCGGTCGGCATCGTTCCGGTGGCGCGGCCATAGGCGCAGGCGACCGCGGCCATCGACGCGGCCACCCCGAGCTCCCCGGCGCCGCCGGGCTCGCCGGAGCCGGGGACGATGATGATGCGTACGTCCGGCGGGGTGTTCCACTGCCGGGTGTAGAAGTAGTTGTCCCAGCTCGCCTCCAGGAAGTGCCCCTCGCGCAGGTGCAGGCTGGAGGTGAGCGTCTGGGCGATGCCGTCCATCAGGCAGCCCATCATCTGCGCTTCGAGACCTCGCGGGTTGACCACCGTGCCGACGTCGACGGCCAGGACCGCCTTGCTCACCCGCGGTCCGGCGACGGCGTCGCGGATCCGGCGGCCCACGGTTTCCGGGCGCGTGTCGATCTCGACGAGGACGGCGCTGGTGGAGTGGTACTCGCCGTGGAAGGCGATGCCCTGGGCGACACCGGCCGGGAGCGTACGTCCCCAGTCGCCGGCCTCGGCGACACGGTCCAGGACCGCCCGGTCGCGCGCGTTGCGCAGGTGGTCGCGCCGGAAGCGATAGGGATCCTTGCCCGTCTTCGCGGCCAGCCGGTCCACGATCAGCTCGCGGGCGCAGGTCACGTCGGGGGAGTAGACGTTGCGCATCGAGCCGGTGTTGAACCCGGTGTCGGTCTCGTTGAGCACCCGGGTCGCCGGCCCGAAGTTGTAGGGCATCGCCTGCGAGAGCTGGAAGAAGACCTGGGAGAAGGCCCGGTCGCCGACCGGCAACTGGGCGGCCAGCGCGGTGATGATCTCGCCGAGCCCGTGGCCGAGGTCGGTCGAGATGCTGGTGTGCGACTGCTGATAGCCGACCACCGTGCCGCCGAGGTGGGCCGCTCGCACCCGTGATCTCGCCATCGGGTGGGTCCGGCCCTGGCGGGAGTCGTCGGCCCGGTGCCACATCAGCTTCACCGGCTTGCCGATCTTCTGGGAGACCTCGGCCGCCTCCAGGGCGGCGTCGAAGAAGAGCCGGCGGCCGAACGAGCCGCCACCTTGGGTGACATGCACCGTGACGGCCGGGATCGGCAGGCCGAGCCGGGCCGCGATGGTCTCCTGCGCGACGATCGGTGACTTCAGCGACGACCAGATCTCGGCCCGGTCGCGGCGTACGTCCGCTATGGCGCAGTTGGTGTCCAGGGCGCTGTTGCTGCGGAACCGGAACGTGAACGTCGCCTCCACCGTCGGGGCCAGGGGTGGCGGGCCCAGTGGCGCCTCGGCGCGGCGCAGCTCCTCGAGTACGTCCTCGTCGTCCTTCCCCTCGGCGGTGCCTGGTCCCCAGGTGACCTCCAGCGCTCGCACCGCGTCGATGCACTGGCCGAAGGTGTGCGCCCGCACGGCCACCCCGGTCGAGATCGTGACCACGTCGGTGACGCCCGGCATGGCGCGAACGTCCTCGGCGTTGGCCACCGAGCGGACCGTGCCGTTGATCGTCGGCGGCCGGCAGACCATGGTCGGCAGCGCGCCGGGCACCTGAAGGTCCATCGTGAACTGCTTGCGCCCCGTGACCGCGGCGCGGGCATCGACCCGGTTGCGCGGCGTGCCGATCACGGTGAAGTCCGCGTCCGGCTTCAGGGTCACGCTCACCTGCTCGGTGCGTACGCTCGCGGCCCGGGCCGCCAGGTCGCCGATCGGGATGCTTCGCCTCCGGCCCACGACCAGGCCGTCGCCGATGGTCAGCGCCTCGACCCGGGTGCCGAGCTCGGCCGCGGCGGCCGCCAGCAGCCGGGCACGAGCGATCGCGGCTGCGACCCGGATCGGCGTGTAGGTGGCGATGGTGGTGTTCGAGGCCCCGGTGAGCTGGTTGAAGAGCAGCTCGGGACGGGCATCGGCCAGGCTGACGTGGACGCGATCGAGCGGGACCCCGAGCTCCTCCGCGATCAGCATCGCCGAGGAGGTCGTGATCCCCTGACCCACCTCGGCACGGGGGAGCTCGAAGCGGACCTCGCCATCGGCGCCGACCTCGACGGTGATCAGGCTCGCCGTCGGGATGGCGGCCACCGTCATCATGTCGTTGAGGTCGAGGATCTCGGTCGGCTCGGGCCACGGGATGCCGTCGGCCGCCGGCGCCGCCGAACGGGTCGCCGTGGCCGGCTCGGCCTGGGCGAGCTCGGCGGCCGCGACCAGGGTCGGGCCGGCCAGCACGTAGCCGAGGAACGTACGTCTGCGCAGCGGTTCCACGTCAGAAGGTGCGGTTGCCGTCGGGGATGGTGATCGCGGTGCCCTGTCCCCTGGTCAGGTAGAACATCAGGTACTGCCGGGCGACCTCGTCGATCGTCCAGGCCAGTGCCGGCGCCAGTGGCAGGCTCACCGCGCCCTGGCGGATCTTGATGAACCACGGCCAGGCCGCGCGGATCGCCGATTCCCAGAACGGACGCGGCGTGATGCCGTCCCAGTCGGCCACCTGATCGCCCACCAGATACCTGGCCAGCGCATCGACCGCGGGTCGCGAGAACGAGCCCGGGCTGGTCTGCTCGGCGAGCTGGCCGAGCAGGATGTCGGTCAGGACCACGCCCTCCGGCGTCGGGCCGAGGATCGGTTCGAGGAGTTGGTCGGACTGCTGGTTCGCGGCCGGCCAGGTGGCCGGGATGTACTCGGCGGGCACGCCGAGCATGTACGCGTTGACCTGCCAGTTGTGCAGGTAGCCCTCCTTCTCGGCAGTGGTCATGTCCAGGTCCCACTCGACGAGCTTGCGCATCGTCCAGGTGGCCAGGCTGTGCCAGGTGATCAGGATGTCGCCGATGGCGATCGGGATCTGCTGGCCGCCGCTGGTCTCGACCCAGTGGGGCGACTCGGGCAGCAGGTTGCGTACGGCGGCGTGCACCATCCGCGTCTTGACCGCCTGTGCCTGGGCCTTGCCGTCGGGTTCGTATGCATGGGGGTCGCCGACCGCGAAGCCGAGCATGCTGGTCTTGGCGACCCGGTCCTCCATGTCCGCGCCGCCCTTGGAGTAGTAGACGGCTCTGGCCTCGCGCGGGATCGCGGTCGAGAGCATCCCGCCGCCGGGCCCGTTGCAGAGGTTGAGGAGCAGCCCGTTCTTGGTGTTGAACGCCGCCGCGGCCCGCAGCTTGGTCATGTCCGCCCACTCGGGCAACCGCAGCGCGCGCGCCATCCAGTCGCGTACGTCACCGGGCAGCCCGTCGGGGAGCGGCTGGTCGTTGTGGTTCCAGTCGAGGATGGCGGCGTTGATCGCGGGCACGTCGCCGCGGCGGATGACGTCGCCCATGAGGTAGTCGATCTCGTCGTCCCACAGCCATTGCGGGTCGATCCCGGTGCCGCTCCCGGCCACGGACAGGGCCGGGTCCCACGTCCACGGGACCGCGGCCCGCGCCGCGGCCATCGGGCCGCCCAGGGAGGCGACCGCGCCGGCGGCGATGCTGGAGGCGATCAGGAACTTACGTCGGCTGAGCTCGTGCATGATGCTCCTCTGGCTGAGGTGGGTCGGTCAGCTGGGGTAGTTGGGGTTGTTGCCGGTGGGGATCTCGATGCTGATCTGCTCCCCGCGGGCGAGGAAGAGCAGCACGGCCTTGCGGATGAACTCGTCGAACATCCAGTAGGTCGGTGGCGCGAGCGAGAGCGGCTGGCCTGATTCGCGGAAGGCGACGAACACGGGCCAGCCGACCTTGATGGTCGTGTCGAGGGCTGGGTGGCGAGGCAGCTCGAGCCACTCGGCGACCTGGTCGCCGAGCATGAACCGGCTCATCGACTCCAGGGCGGGGCGGGTGAAGAGGGTGCCGTCGATCTCGGCTCCGAAGTCGAGCAGGATGTCGGCGAGCGCGACGCCCTCGTCGGTGTGGGCGAGCAGCGGCACCAGCACCTGCTCGCGCTGGCTGAGCGCGTCGGCCCAGGTCGCGGGGATGTACTCGTCGCGGACGCCGAGCATGTGGGCGGTCACCTGCCACACGTGCAGGTAGCCCTCGCTCAGGTCGGCCGGCCGCTCGACCTTCCACTCGTCGAGCTTCTGCCACACCGAGGAGGCCAGGCTGTGCCAGGTCACCATGATGTCGCGCTGGCTGATCGGGATCTCCTCGTCGGCGGCCGCCACCCAGTGCGGGGACTGGGGGAGGAGGTGGCGCACGGCGGCATGGATCAGGCGCGTCTTCACGCAGGTCACGATCATCTCGCCCGAGGGGCTGAAGGCGCCGTCGACGCCGATGTCGTAGCCGAGCTTGGCGGTCTTCTTGATCCGGTCGCGCATGTCGCTGCCGCCGTAGGAGTAGTAGACCGCCCGGGCCTCGCGGGGGATCGCGGTCGACATCATGCCGCTGTTCATCCCGTAGAGGACGCCGAGGTACAGGCCCCAGCGCTGGGTGAACTCGAAGGCGTCGGCGAGCTTGGCCTCGTTCGCCCAGGACGGGAGCTGTCGGGCCTTCTCGATGAACGCGTACAGGTCGCCCGGTAGCGAGGTCGGGGTGGGCTGGTCGTTGCGCGTCCAGCCGCGCAGGGCGTCGTTGACGGCGTCCACGTCGCCGTGCTGGATCAGGTCGGCGACGACGTGGTCGGCCTCCGGGTCCCACACCGTCGACGGGTCTGCGCCTGCGCCTGCCCGGGCGATCGACGCCGATGCCGGCCAGGTCCACAGCGGGGTCGTCAGTGCCGCGGCGCCCACCGCTCCGCCCGTGATCAAGAGCTTTCGTCTGCTGAGGTCTGCCACTGCCACCACTCCTCATCTCCGAGTCATCGAAGTGATCCACGTCACTTCGGCCCTGATAGCGTAGAGCCACTATCGGCAATCTGCCAGTAGTAATCGGCAGATTGCCGATATAGTCTGTCAACGGCCTGCATGAGCCGGTCAGGTGAGAAAGGATGGGGACATGGCAACTCCGCGAGTACGCATGCAGGCCGATCGCCGACGGGACCTGATCGTCGCGGCGGCGGCTCGGGTCTTCGCCGAGCGGCGCTACGACGACGTCTCGACCACGGAGCTCGCCCGGGCGTGCGGAGTCAGTCGCGGTCTGTTGAGCCACTACTTCCCGACCAAGCGCGACCTCTATCTCGCTGTCATCGGACGGCTTGTCGATGTCCCGCGACTCCCCATGCCTGCCTACGTCGAGGGGGCGACGGTCGAGGACCGCATCGGCCGCAGTGTGGCCGAGTGGGTCGACATGGTCGTGGCCCGCAAGGACGCCTGGCTGGCGGTCTCCGGCTTCCTCGGCGAGTCACGCGACGAGGAGATCTCGGCGATCCTGGAGGACTACATCGAGCGCATGGTCGACCAGATCTGCGAGCTCGCCGGGTTGCATGCGGTCCGCGAGCACCCGGCCGTACGGACCGCCCTGCACGGCTATTCCGCCTTCGCGACCACGGTCACCCGCCGCTGGCTGCTCGGCGCGCCCGCACCCCGTGAGCACCTGGAGCGGCTCCTCGGCGACACGCTGCTCAGCCTCGTCCGCGTCACCGTCCCGGCGCTGACGGAGGAGTCGGCCTCCGGTCCGGCGATCGTCTGATCCGTCTCTGCCTCGCTCCGGGATGACCGTTGCGCTCGACCACTGAAATTGCTGTGACGGAAACCATGTTCGTGGTTCCGACTGGAAGAGGGAGATCGATGACCGACCGCACTGCACAGGCCCCGGCCTGGACGTTCCGCAGCCACTGGATGAGCCAGACCGCCGGGCACGCGGTGATGCGACCCGACGCGACGGCGCTGCGCTTCCTCGGGGTGAACACCACCTGGCAGCAGCTGCACGAGCGCTCGCTGCGTTTCGCCGCCGCGCTGCAGCAGCGCGGCGTGCAGCAGGGCGACCGGGTGATCCTGCTGACCCTCAACCGGCCGGAGTTCGTCGAGGCGGTCTTCGGCATCAACAGCCTCGGAGCGATCGCGGTGCCGGTCAACGCGCGCCTGACTCCGCCGGAGATCGCCGGGCTGGTCGAGGACAGCGGCGCGACCGTGATCGTCACCGAGCAGCTCCTCGCCCCGCTGGCCGCGGCGACCATCGGTCTCGCCCCGGCGCTCGCCACCCGGATCGTGATCGGGGAGGCCGAGGGGATGGAGGCGTACGAGAGCCTGGTGGAGGCCAGCGATCCGATCGAGCTCGGCGACATCCGCGAGGACTCGGTGGCGCTGATCATGTACACCTCCGGCACCACCGGGAAGCCCAAGGGCGCGATGTTGACGCACCACAACATGCAGATGCAGGCGCTGACCTGCATCCGCTGCAACGACCTCGGCGACGAGTCCGACATCGCGTTCATGACCGCGCCGTTCTTCCACATCGCCGGCTTGGGCTCGCTGGCCGCCAACTTCCTGCTCGGCATCCCGAGCGTGATCCATCCGCTCGGCGCCTTCGACCCGGGCGAGGTCGTCGACGCCTGGGAGCGCGAAGGTGCCACCGTCGTCTTCAACGTGCCGCAGCAGTGGCAGGCCATCTGCGCGCTGCCGGGCATCAAGGAGCGCGACCTGAAGCTGCGCATCATCTCCTGGGGTGCGGCCCCTGCCTCCGAGACGCTCCTCAAGACGATGGCCGATACCTTCCCCGACGCGCTCAACGTGGCCGTCTTCGGGCAGACCGAGACCTCGCCCATCACCTGCGTGCTGCGCGGCGAGGACTCGCTGCGCAAGCTCGGCTCGGTCGGTCGCCCGATCCCGACGATCCAGTACCGGATCGTCGACGGCGAGATGAACGACGTGCCCGTCGGCGAGGTCGGCGAGATCGTCTACCGCGGCCCCTCGGTCACGCGTGGCTACTGGAACAACCCCGAGGCCACCGAGAAGGCGTACGCCGGCGGCTGGTTCCACTCCGGCGACCTGGTCCGCCAGGACGAGGAGGGCTTCGTCTGGGTCGTCGACCGGGCCAAGGACATGATCATCAGCGGCGGTGAGAACGTCTACAGTGCGGAGGTCGAGAACGCCATCCACGCCCACCCTGCGGTGCTCGAGGCGGCCGTCGTCGGCCGGCCCGACGAGACGTGGGGTGAGGTGCCGGTGGCCCACGTGGCGCTCAAGCCGGGCGAGAGTCTCGACCTGGAAGGGCTCAACGAGTTCCTGACCACCCGGTTGGCCCGGTTCAAGCTCCCCAAGGACCTCGTCGTGCTCGAGGTGCTGCCGCGCAACGCCGGCGGCAAGGTGCGCAAGACCGAGCTGCGGGCCCAGGGGTAGGCGGTGTTCCCCGGGATCTGGGCCGCGCGTACGCCGGACAAGCCCGCCATCGTGATGGCGGGTTCGGGGCGCACGCTCACCTATCAGGAGCTGGAGGAGCGCAGCCTCCGGGTGGCGCGCCACCTGCGCGCCTGCGGGCTGCGGCGCGGCGACGTGGTCGCGCTGCTGACCGACAACCGGCCGGAGGCGTACGAGGTCTACTGGGCCGCGCTGCGCTCGGGGCTCTACATCACCGCGGTCAACAGCCACCTCTCCGCCGACGAGGCCGCCTACATCGTCACCGACTGCGGCGCGAAGGCGCTGGTCGTGTCCGCCGGCGTGCCGGCGGTGGCCTCCCTCGACGTCCCGGTCGAGCACCGGCTGGCCTACGCCGGTGAGGTCGACGGCTACGCCGACTACGAGGCGGCCCTGGCGGCCGCCGGGAACGAGCCGATCGAGGAGTCGCACGGCGACGACCTGCTCTACTCCTCGGGCACCACCGGGCGGCCGAAGGGGATCAGGTCGCCGCTGCCGGAGATCACGGTCGGCGAGCCGGGCTACGTCTACCCGCTCGTCTTCGGGACGACATACGCCTTCGACGACTCTTCGGTCTACCTGTCACCCGCGCCCGTCTACCACGCCGCGCCGCTGCGGTTCGGCGGTGTCGTGCATGCCTACGGCGGGACCCTGGTGATGATGGAGCGCTTCGACGCCGAGCAGGCGCTGGCCACCATCGCCCGCTACGGCGTCACCCACACCCAGATGGTGCCGACCATGTTCGTCCGGATGCTCAAGCTGCCCGAGGACGTACGCACCTCCTACGACGTCTCCTCGCTGCAGTGCGTGGTGCACGCCGCGGCGCCGTGCCCGGTCGAGGTCAAGCGCCGGATGATCGAGTGGTTCGGGCCGATCATCGAGGAGTACTACGCCTCCACCGAGGGCATGGGCGCGACCGCGATCGACTCTGCGACCTGGCTCGAGCATCCCGGCTCCGTGGGCCGCCCGATCATCGGCGTCCCGCACATCGTCGGCGAGGACGGCCGCGAGCTCGGTCCCGGCGAGGTCGGCGCGATCTACTTCGAGCGCACCGACCGCAGCTTCGCCTACCTCGGCGACCCGAGCAAGACCGCCGCGGCCAAGCACCCGGACCACGACTCCTGGACGACGGTGGGCGACGTCGGCTACCTCGACGAGGACGGGTTCCTCTATCTCACCGACAGGGTCGCGTTCACCATCATCAGCGGTGGCGTGAACATCTACCCGCAGGAGATCGAGGACCTCTTCAGCCTCCATCCGGCCGTCGCCGACATCGCCGTCATCGGCGTCCCCGACGAGGAGATGGGGGAGCGGGTCGCCGCCTTCGTGCAAACTGCGCCCGGAGTCGCTCCGTCATCCGAGCTGGCCGAGGAGCTGATCGCGTACGCCCGCGACGGCATCGCCCACTACAAGGTCCCCCGCGAGATCCACTTCCGCGACTCGTTGCCGCGCACTCCGACTGGGAAGATGGTCAAGAGACGGCTCGTTCCAGTCCCTCGGCCGAGCGAACCGCGCTGAGTCCGCTGCAGAAGGTCAGGTTCCGGCGACCTCGGCCCGGGCGGCGGGCGACACCGTGCCGCGGACGAGGAAGGCGGCGACCACAGCGAACACGACCAGCACGGCGGTGATCGTCGTGGCGATCATCGCGGTTCCGCCGCCCTGGCCGGCGCCGGCCTCGTCGAGGCCGCCCGCGGACAGGATCGTCGTCGGGTCGGTGAGCGCGTGCAGCACGATCGCCGCCCAGATGGTCCCGGTGACGCGCATGGTGAGGTACATGCACATGCCGAACCCGAAGGTGTAGACGACGGTCACCGCGACCGTCGTGGCCGACATCCCCGAGAAGAGGTTCACGGTGTGCATCAGCGCGAACAGCAGCGAGGATCCGACGGCGACGAAGACCTCCGCGTGCCCGGCGTCGCGAAGGATCTTGACCACGATGCCCCGGGTCGCGATCTCCTCGGCGAGGCCTACACAGAGGCCGAGGAAGGCGAGCGCGGCGAGCTGGCCTCCGCTCCACCGGCCCCAGTCGATGCCGATGACGTGGGCGACGATGGCCGCGACGACCAGAGCTGGCGCGACCCACATCCAGGCCCGTCCACGGATCGGCTGCGGCCCGAAGACGGCGCCCAGCCAGCCGACACGGGCGGCGAAGACGAGCAGCGCGATCGCGCCGACGGCGATCGCGAGCGCGAGCCCGAACACGATGCTGGAGGGGTCGGCCAGCACGTCGTCGCCGTCGATCCGGCCGGCGAAGACCCGGTCGACGACCTGGCCCACGGCCAGGTAGAACGCGAGATAGGTCACGACGAAGAGCACGGCCTTCCAGGTGGCGGCGCGCTCCCAGAACCCGGCGTCCGACGGACTCTCTTCCATGCGTCGAAGTCTCGCAGAGATTCCCGGACCCGGGGCGCATCTGCGGGAGCCGACACGACGCGCCGTCGACGGGCACGCATCAATTGAGTACGTGAGCTCAGGCGCCCTCGGCGCGCAGTGACAAGACTGCAGCCATGTCCCTGCTGCGCCACCACCTGTTCGCACCGGCCGCCTCGTGCTTCCTGGGCGTCCTGAGCCTGGCCACGGTGCTCTGCTTCCACTTCCCGGAGCTGCTGACCACCCGTGAGTTCCGCGCCGTCTACACCGAGGACTTCGCGCGTACGCTGCTGCTCGTCGGCCTCGCGGCCGCCTTCTTCGCCGGCACGATCGCGGTGCTGCGCGATCAGCACAAGCCGATGGCCTTCATCGGCGTCGGCACGGCGACCGCCGCGGTGCTGCTCGGCGGCACCGATGTCCCGTTCGAAGGCCCGGTCGAGGACTCGCCGTTCTCGCTCGGCCTCGACTGGTTCGTGCTCGCCCTGTTCTTCTCCGCGCTGGTCTTCATCCCGCTCGAGCACGCCTTCGCCCGCCGCCCGCTGCCGGTCTTCCGACCCGGCTGGCGCACCGACGCCTGCTACTTCTTCATGAGCCACGTCCTGGTCCAGCTCATCCTGATCCTGGTCACCACCTCGACGTCGCTGGTGGTCGCGTCGGTGAAGATGCCGGGCGTACAGGCCTGGATCGACGGCCTGCCGTTCGTCGTGGCCTTCCTGCTCGCCGTCTTCCTCGCCGACCTCGCCCAGGCGGTGCTGCACCGCTGCTACCACCGGATCATGGTGCTGTGGCGCTTCCACGCGGTCCACCACTCCAGCCCGGAGCTCGACTGGCTGGCCGGCTCCCGGGTCCACTTCGTCGAGACCGTGCTGACCCGCAGCATCGTGCTGCTGCCGCTGCTGTTCCTCGGTTTCTCGACCTCGGTCGTCAACGCGTACGCCGTGCTGGTCGGCATCCAGGCGGTCGTCGCCCACGCCAACCTCGGCATCCGGTTCGGCCTTCTCGAGTATCTGATCGTGCTGCCCCGCTACCACCACTGGCACCACGCCCGGCACCTCGACTACTGGGACCGCAACTACGCCATCCACCTGCCGGTGATCGACATGCTGATGGGCTCCTTCAAGCTGCCGCGCGACGGCAGCTGGCCCGAGGAGTACGGCGTCCTCAAGCGCGAGACCGTCCCGGTCGGGATCCTCGCCCAGCACGTCGCCCCGTTCCTGGGGGCACGGACCTTCGACGAGTACGTCCGCTGACGCGACCGCCCGCGGACGGAGCAGGAGCTCCGTCCGCGGGCAGCAGGCCAGGTTCAGCGACAGGTGAAGGAGTCACCGCTGAGGTGACTGGTCCTCGGGTAGAGGCAGATGTCGCGCTCGGTGGTCGTCCCGTCGGGGGCCACCGAGGTCGCTGCCAGGGTGGTCGGGGCGTGGCCCTTCTCGACCCACTTCACCAAGGCGCCCAGCGGGTCCGTCGGCGCGGGGCCGGCTCCGGCCTGGCAGTGCGAGGCGCCGGGCGCGACGAAGACGCGGTAGAAGTCGTCGATGTCGCCGTAGCGCCTGGCGACCTTCTCGCGGTAGCGCAGCGTGCCCGCCAGCGGGACGAGCTGGTCGTCACCGCCGTGCCAGGTCAACAGCTTGGCGCCGGAGCGTCGCAGGCCCGACAGATCCGTGTCGTCGCTGCCGATGACCTTGTGGTATTCGTCGACCGACTGGGCGAACAGCCTTTCGTAGTCGGCGTAGGTGATGGTGGAGACGTCGAAGGCGGGGTCCTTCTCGAGCAGGTTCTGCACCCACGAGGACGCCACTGGGAACGGCGCCGGGCCGGCCAGGTAGCCGAGGTTGGCGGTGGGGGTCAGCCCGAACCAGAGCCGCTTCCCATCGGCAGCCCGAGGGCCGTCCCAGATCTTCTCGACCACGGCCGCGTCGCGGGCGGAGATGGTCAGCTCCTCGCCGCCGCACAGGACCTTCTCGCCGACCAGCGATGCAGGGTCGAAGTCGCAGGCGATGGAGCTGCCGACGATCCCGTCGACGACTCCGTCGTCACCGTCGCAGGAGGCCGTCGCGGCTGCGGTGAAGGCGTTGAGCTCGCAGGGCGCGAGGTGGTTGTCCTCCTCGTTCATCACGACGTACGGCCACAGGTCACCGACGGCGAAGCGGTCCCAGGAGATCGCGGGGGCGTTGGCGAGAATCCCGTCGAAGTCGCCCGGGTGCCGCTGGGCCTCCATGTAGCCCTGGCGCCCGCCGGTCGAGCAGCCGTTCCAGTACGCGTGGTGCGCCGCGCGGCCGTAGAAGTCCTTCGTGATCGCCTTGCCGAGGACGGCCAGCTCGTGCGGTCCGCGCTCGGCGAAGTTCTTCAGCACCGTCTTGTTGACCTGGCCGTCGTCCGTGAGCGCCCAGTCGGCGGTGAAGCCGGTGGTCGGGGTTGCGCCGGCGTCGGTCGTGCCGACGGCGTACCCGGCCTTGACCGCGGTCGGCAGGCTCGGGCCGAAGTCGCCGCCGAGGTAGCCGCTGCCTCCGAGGGCCTGGAAGCGGCCGTTCCAGCCGGTCGCGGGGAGCCAGACCTGGATCAGCTCCCGGTCGCCGGCCGTGCCGTGGGTGAGGGTCACGTCCACCTGGCAGTAGGGCGGGACGTCGGTGACCGGTGGGGGCGGCTCGGTCGCTCCGGGCTGGGGCGGGTAGGTCAAGGTGCCGCCCTGCTTCGGTACGGCGCTGACCGACAGGATCCGCGCGTCCGGGGGCGGCACCAGGTCGGGTGCCATGCAGCTGTCGGCCACGGCCGGGGGCCTCTCGGCAGCGGCGGCGCCGGGGTGCACCGCCGTCAGCGCAGCAGCCAACGGCAGCCCGGCGGCTACCAGCAGCAGTCTCTTCATCGTCTCTCTCCTCGTCATGGGCCCGCTCGGTTCGGGCACAGGAGGAGACTTCCGGCACAGGTGCCCGTCCGGCACCAGGGTGATGCCCTGGGGTGCACCCTGGCCGGTGCCCGGCTCACTGGTCGCGCAGTGCCGCGGCCAGCTCCCGCCTCGAGGAGATGTCGAGCTTGGTGAAGATCTTGCGCAGGTGCCACTCGACGGTCCGTGGGCTGAGGAACAGCACCGCGCCGATCTCCGGGTTGGTCCGTCCGGCAGCGGCCAGCCGCGCGATCTGGGCCTCCTGCGCGGTGAGGTCGACCTCGGCTCCGCGCGTACGTGTCCGGGCGACGCCGCCCGTCGCCGCCAGCTCCCGGGCTGCTCGCTCGGCGAACGCCTCGGCGCCGATGCTCGCGAACAGCTCATGCGCCGCCTGGAGCTGCTGACGACCCTCGGTGCGACGGTTCTCCCGGCGCAGCCACTCGCCCAGGAGGAGTTGAGCCCGAGCCGCGTACAGCGTCATGCCGGCCGAGGTGAGCTCGTCGATCGCGGTGCGGTAGTGCTTCTCGCTCTCGCCGGAGGTGTCGGTCAGCGCGTCGGCGTAGGCCGCCGTGCCGCGTGCCCACGGCGAGTCGACGACCGAGGTGCGTGCGACGAGCCGGTCGCGCCCCGCCGCCGCGACGTCGTCGGCCCCGCTGCGGGCTGCCGCCTCGACGAGCTCCGTCAGAGCCCACTGCATCACCGCCAGGTCCTCGAACTCGATGGCCTCCTGCGCAGCCGCGAGCGCCTCGCGGTAGCGACCGAGACCGTTCGACAGCACCGCCCGGCTGTACGCCGCCACCCCCAGGTTCCAGCCGACCCCGGACGATCGCGCGTAGCCGAGGGCGGCGTCGATGACAGCCGTCGCCTCCTCCTCGCGTCCGCGGTAGGCGGCCAGGATCACCGCACTCGCGGGATGGGGCTCCACACCGACCATGGCACCGAGGGTGTCGGCCTCATCGAGGATCGTGGCGGCCTCCTCGAAGCGGCCGGCGTGGATCAGAGCGGTGGCACGGAAGCTCAACGCGGCCGCCAGCAACGACAGCCGCCCGCTGGCGCGGGCGTGGCTCAGCAGGTCCTCGGAGCGCCCGAAGTAGGCCCCGGAGTCCCAGATCTCGTGGGTCACCGCGCTGCTCAGCCAGGCCAGCTCGAGATCGGTCTCCATCCCGATCTCCTCGACGGCGTCGGCGAGCAGGGACACGGAGGCGGCATGACCGTCGAGCACCCAGGTGCTCAGCCCGGTCAGCAGACGACCGACCGCATCCTCGCCACGAGGAGCGCCACGGCCCGCCAGGGCGGCCCGGCGCAGATCGTCGCCGCCCAGCCTTCCCGCGTTGATCGCGGCAGCGATGGCAGCCAGGTATGTCGCGCGGGAGAGCCCGTCATCGAGCCGCTCCAGGCGACCGGCCGCCTCGAGGAGCGGCGGCACCACGGACCGTCCGGTGTTGAGCGCGAACGCCAGCCGGGCGCGCAGACGCTGCACCTGGGCGAGCTGAGCCGGGTCGAGAGGCCCGATCTCGGCGGTGTCGAGCAGCTGCGCGGCCTTCGCGATCGCCCCGGCGGCGAACCGCGCCTCGGCCGCGGCCAAGGCGCGACCGGCTCGTGTCGCCGGGTCTGTGGTGAGCTCGACCGCCCGCTCGAGGAATGCCGCCGCGGCGGCTCGTCCGCCCCGTGCCAGCGCCCGGTCGGCGGATTCCTCGAGCTCGGCGGCGACGGTCTCGTCCGGGCCGATCGCGGCGTGTGCGCGATGCCAGGCCCGCCGGTCAGGGTCCTGCGCGGGATCGGTGACCTGCGCGAGCGCGTGATGCACGGCCCGGAGGGCGGCGGGCCCGGCCGAGCGCCGGCTGGCCGAGCGGACCAGTGGATGACGGAACCGGACCCTGGTCCCGATCGAGATCAGGTCGGCGTCCTCTGCCGGAGCGGCGGCGTCCATGTCGAGCCCGAGTCGCTCGGCCGCACGCCACAGCAGGGTGACGTCGCCGACCGGCTCGACGGCCGCGGTGAGCAGCAGCCGACGGGTCTGCTCGGGGAGCGCGGCGATGCGCTCCTGGAAGCCCTGCTCGATGCGGCTGGCCACGGGCTTGGCGCTCTGGCCGTCGAACCCGAACGCCAGCTCCGCCGGGGTGAGCCCGCGTGGCAGCTCCAGCAGCGCGAGCGGGTTCCCGCGGGTCTCCGAGACGATCTGGTCACGGACCCGTGCGTCGACGGGTCCCGGGAGCACGGACTCGAGCAGGAGCCGGGCATCGGCGTCGGCCAGCCCCTCGATCCGCAGCTCCGGAAGATCCGGCAGCAGCTGTTCGTCGTCAGGACTGCGAACCCCGAAGACGAGCGCGACCGACTCCGCGTCGAGCCGGCGGGCGACGAAGGTGAGGATCACCTCCGACATCCGGTCGAGCCACTGCACGTCGTCCACCACGCACACCAGCGGCTCGTCGGTCGCGGCCTCCGCCAGCAGCCCGAGCACCGCGAGCCCGACCACGAGGGCCTCCGGGGGATCGCCGGCGCTGAGGCCGAAGGCGGTGGAGAGCGCCTGACGCTGTGGCTCGGCGAGCCGGTCCAGATGATCCAGCAGGGGAGCGCAGAGCTGCTGCAGGCCGGCGTACGCGATCTCCGACTCGGGCTCGACGCCCGCGGCTCGGATCACCCGGCCCCCGGCCCGGTCGGCGAGGTAGTCGAGCAGTGCGGTCTTGCCGGTGCCGGCCTCGCCACGCAGGACGAGCACTCGGCTCTCGCCCGCTCGGACGCCGCGGACCAGCCGGTCCAATGCCTCCTGCTCGGCCCGCCGCCCCGTGAGGGGCATCCCCATCTTCAATCGACACCTCGAGTCGGTCAGCACCAGTGGAGCCCCTTCATTCTCCCGGGTCGCCCAGGGAGTCGACCAGTGGGTATCCCTGGCGCCGGGCCGGTGAGTCCCCGGCGAAAGTCGTCACGTCACCGAGCAACACCCACCAACACCCACCCAGAACCACAAGGAGAAGTGACATGGCGAGCTACACCGGCACCGTGACCGCGACCGGCGAGGGGCGCAACGGCGGCCACCTCGCGTCCCCCGACGGCCTCATCGATCTCGGCCTGGCCATCCCGAAGGAGCTCGGCGGCGCCGGCGGCGCCACCAACCCCGAGCAGCTCTTCGCCGCGGGCTGGTCGGCCTGCTTCATGGGCGCCTTCCGCCGGGCGGCCGCCGAGGAGCGGATCCGGTTCGACAGCATCCAGGTGACCGCGAACGTCACCCTCAACCACGCCGAGACGACCGACCCGACCGAGGAGTTCTTCCTCAGCGCCGAGCTCGAGATCGTCGTCGGCGGGCTGGACGAGGAGACCATCGGCACGCTGGCCAAGCGTGCCCACCAGATCTGCCCGTACTCGAAGGCCATCACCGGCAATGTCGACGTGGACTTCTTCGCCCGCGTCGCCTGAGGACGAGTGGCGGCCCGAGCCGAGCGACGCGCTCGGCCGGGCCGCCCAAGCCCTCATCCGCGATGCGTACGCGGCCCTGGGCTGGTTCGAGGGCCCGAACCCGTTCCAGGTGTGACCACATCCAGACCCGAGCGAAAGACGGAATGACCATGATGAACCGCAGGACCTTTGCCAAGGCGGTCGGCCTGGCCGCGACCTCGACAGCGGCGCTGGCAGCGACAGGGGAGATGGCGGCTGCTCGACCGGTACGCCCTGGACGAGCGAGCACGTCGTTCGCCGACGTCCTCCAGATCGATGCCGGCGAGCTCAACGTCGGGTACGTCGACCTCGGGCCCCGCGACGGCCAGCCGGTGATCCTGCTGCACGGCTGGCCCTACGACATCCACAGCTATGCCGAGGTCGCGCCGATCCTGGCGAAGCATGGCTACCGGGCCCTCGTGCCGTACTTGCGGGGCTTCGGCACGACGACGTTCCGCTCACCCGACACCTTCCGCAACGCACAGCAGTCCCGGATCGCCCTCGACATCACGGACTTCATGGACGCGCTGCGGATCGACCGGGCCGTGATCGCCGGCTACGACTGGGGTTCGCGGACGGGCGACATCATCGCCGCTACCTGGCCCCAGCGCGTCAAGGCGCTGGTGTCGGTGACCGGCTACCTGATCACCAACCGTGAAGCCCAGCGCGACCCGATCGCCGCGGCCTCGGAATGGGCCTGGTGGTACCAGTACTACTTCTCCACCGAGCGCGGCGCGAAGGGCCTCGCCGATCCGAAGATCGGCACCGACCTGGCCAGACTCGTGTGGCGGTTCAACTCCCCGACCTGGGCGTTCGACGAGGCCACCTTCGCGCGCACGTCCGCGGCGTTCAGCAATCCCGACTACGTCGACATCGTGCTGCACAACTACCGCTGGCGCCTCGGCCTGGCCGACGGCGCCCGCCGCTACGACGCCTTGGAGCGCAAGCTCGCGGCGGCCCCGCCGATCGCGGTGCCGACGATCACCATCGACCCGGCCGCCGATCCCTTCACGCCGGCCGGAGACGGGGCTGGCTACCGCCATCACTTCACCGGCCCGTACGAGCACCGCACGTTCCCGGGAATCGGCCACAACGTCCCCCAGGAGGCGCCGGCCGACTTCGCCCGCGCGGTCCTCGACGCGGACAGGCTGTGAGGTCGGCATGAGGCCCCGCAGGGCGAGGTAGGACCCTCACGAGCCGAGGAGCTGTTCGGCGAGCTCGGCGCGGGAGTGGATGTCCAGCTTCGTGTAGACCTTCCGCAGGTGGTACTCGACGGTCTTCGGGCTGAGGAAGAGGGCGGCCGCGGTCTCCCGAGTCGTGCGGCCCTCGGCGAGGAGCAGCGACACCTGCAGCTCCTGCGGCGTCAGGGACGCCGCTCCGGACGCCTCCCGCCTCGCCACCTTCTCGCCCGTCGCCTCCAGCTCGGCCGCGGTGGTCCGGGCCCACGGGTCGGCGCCGAGGTCGTCGAAGGACTCGAGCGCGGTACGCAGGTGTGAGCGGGCGTCGACGCGGCGACCCGCGCGACGGAGCCGGCCGCCGTACGCGAGGTGGGTCCGCGCGGCCTCGAACAGGTCACGGGTGTCAGCGTGACCTTCGATGGCCGCCTCGAAGTGCGCGTCGAAGGATCGCTGGTCCGCCACGGTGCCCAACGCCCGGTGCGCCCGCGCGACCGACCAGGGTCGACCCTTAGTGCGTGCCGCGGCCGCGTACCGCTGGGCCTCGGCCTCCGCGTCGGCGGGCCGGCCGAGACGGAGCAGGGCATCCACCAGTTCCGCGCCGGGGGAGAGGTCGGGGTCGGCGATGCCCCATTCGTCGAGCCGACGCGAGAGGTCGAGGAACGTCTTCGTGGCCGCTCGGGGGTCGCCTTCGGCGAGCTCGAGATCGCCGACGGCGTAGAGGCACCAGGCCTCGCCCATGCGGATGCCCCGTCGGGTGCAGAGTCGCACGGCCTCGGACGCATGCTCCCGGCAGGCGTCGCCCCGACCCTGTCGGGACTCGAGCCAGGCGAGCCCGGCGAGGGACATGGCGAGGTCCGTGCCCTGACCCGTCTCGCGCGCCAGCCGGATCGCCTCCTCGTAGTTGGCTGCGGCTCGGGACCAGGCAGTCGACGTCGCCTGGTCCCGGGCGACGTGGAACAGCACGTTGGGCAGCAGACCGACGCCCATGCGGGACCGGACGTCGTCGACGATCCGGCGCAGGTCGGCTCCCGTCTCCGCGTCGCGGAGGAACAACGGTGTCGTCAGCAGCCACGGCAGCGCCTCGGGATGCTCGACCGGGTCGGCGTGCGCGGCCAGCAGCGGAACCGACGCCTGGATCTCCGCCAGCCCACCCTCGCCGCTGAGCACCTTCGCCATCCCCGCCGCAGCGAGCCCGATGGCGCGGGCGCGGGGCGATTCGGCGGCAGCGACCGCGGCCAGCAGGGAGGTGGCGAGGCGCATCGATACCGCTGCGTCGGCCAGGTAGAAGGCAGCATGCAGCGCCTCGGCGAGGAGGAGCACGGTGTCATCGGGAGTGGGCGCGTCGGGCGCCGCCCGCTCGAGGATGCGGACGGCGTCGGCGACCGACCCGCTCCGCGCCGCGATCTGCGCCCGAATCCGCAGGGTGCGCGAGCGGGTGCCGCTTGGGACGGGCCGGGTCTCGATCTCGTCGAGCAGGGCGACCGCTCGGTCATGGAGGCCTCCGGTCCACGCTGCCTCGGCAGCCTCGCACAGCAGGAGGTGCCACCGGTCGGTGTCCGTGCTCAGCCGCGCCGCGCGCTCGTAGGCGGTGCTCGCGACGGTGTACGCCGTGCGGGTCTTCGCGCTGTCGGCGGCGGCTTCGAGCAGGCCCGATACCTCCGGGTCGGGACCCCAGGTGGCCTCGGCCAGGTGCCACGCCCGACGCTCCGCATCGTCCGGCAGCAGGTCGGCCACAGCGAGGTGGACGGATCGACGGAGAGTCTCGTCGGCCTCTGCGTAGACGGCCGCGCGGACGAGCGGGTGTCGTACGTCGATGCGGCTGCTCGTCACGATGACCAGCCCTGCGCGCTCGGCGGCACCGAGGCCGGAGACGTCGAGACCGAGCCGCTTGCAGACCTCGCCCGTGAGGTGGAGGTCACCGTTGGTGACCACGGCAGCGAGCAGGGTGGTCCGAGATCCCGGGCCGAGCTCCGCCAGCCGCCGGGAGAACGCGGCCGCGAGGGTGGTGGGCAGCGCCGGCGGGAGTCCCGGGGCCCGGTCATCGAGAAGCTCGAGGTTGCGACCGAGCTCGAGAAGGGCGAGAGGGTTGCCACCGGTCGCTGCGAACAGCCGCGCCACTTGCTCCTCGGTCGGTGGCGTGACCTCCAGAGAGCGCACGAGGTCGTCGGACGCCGCCGGGTCCAGGCCTGACAGCTCCAGTACATCGAGGCCGTCGAGGAGGCCGTCGCAAGCTCCGGATCGGCCGGCGAGCAGGACGACGGCGGGGTCAGCGTCGAGCCGGCGGGCGGCGAAGGCGAGAGCCTCCGCGGACGGCCGGTCGAGCCACTGCAGGTCGTCGACGACGACGCCGATCGGCGTGTGCTCGGCGTACCGGCACAGCAGCGCGAGGGTCGCTGCGCCGATGGCGAACCGGTCGCCGGCGGTCCCCGCCTCGAGGGCGAGTGCGCGGCTCAATGCTGCTGCCTGCGGATCTGGCAGCGCGTCGAGGAGGTGGAACGCCGGACGGAGCAGGAGGTGGAGCCCGGCGAACGCGAGGTCCTGCTCTGCCTCCGTACCGGTTGCGCGCAGGACTTGGACGCCCTCCAGACGATCGAGCGCGTCCTCGAGCAGCGCGGTCTTGCCGACGCCCGGCTCGCCTGTGATCGCGAGCGCGCCACCGCGGCCGATCCTCGCACCGGCGAAGAGCTGGTCCACGACCCGCTGCTCCGCTTCTCGTCCGATGAGCACGCGGGAAGTCTAGGAGCGGGCACCCGTGCCGATCCCACGACCGAACAGCGCCCTACCTGGTCCTGGGTAACCCAGAGCGACTAGGTGGGGCACCTGACGCGGGGACATGCCAGGCGTTCCTAGCGTTCCCGTCATGACCACTACTGATGACGCCATGACCCCGGGCACGAACGAGGTCGAGATCGACATGGACAAGCTGATGGCCTTCGTCTTCCGAGCGGTGGACGAGGTCGGAGCGACGCTCAACGCCGCTCTGGTGGTGATGGGCGACAAGCTCGGCTACTACCGCGACCTCGCGGCCAACGGGCCGAGCACGCCGGCCGAGCTCGCCGCACGGACCGCCACCGGCGAGCCGTACGCCCGCGAGTGGCTCAACGCCCAGGCCGCCGGCTCGTACGTGACCTACGACCCGACCACCGGCCGGTTCACGCTGCCGCCGGAGCACGCGGTGGCGTTGACCGTCGAGGACAGCCCGGCCTTCCTGCCCGGGATGTTCCAGATCGCGCTCGGCACCGTCCATGACGCCTCGCACATCCTCGAGGCCGCGCGCAACGGCGGCGGCTACGGATGGCACGAGCACAACGCCGACGTCCACGTCGGCTGCGAGCGGTTCTTCCGCCCGAGCTACAACGCTCACCTGATCGCCGAGTGGCTGCCCGCACTCGACGGTGCCGTGGAGAAGCTCGAACGCGGAGCCACGGTCGCCGATGTGGGCTGCGGCCACGGCGCCTCGACGATCCTGATGGCGCAGGCCTTCCCGAACTCCCGCTTCGTCGGGTGGGACTACCACGACGCGTCGATCGCGACCGCGCGCGAGCGCGCCGCGGCCGCGGGTGTCGGGGACCGGGTGAGGTTCGAGGTCGCCCCGGCGTCCGCGTTCGGTGGCAGCGACTACGACCTCGTCACCATGTTCGACTGCCTGCACGACATGGGCGACCCGGTCGGCGCGGCGCGGCACGTCCGGGAGTCTCTCGCCGAGGACGGCACCTGGATGGTCGTCGAGCCCATCGCCGGTGACCACGTCGAGGACAACCTGCACGCGGTGGGCCGCGCCTACTACGGCTTCTCTACGCTGCTCTGCACGCCCAGCTCGCTTGCCCAGGACGTCGGGCTCGCGCTGGGGACCCAGGCCGGCCCGGCTCGGATCCGCGACGTGACGATCGCGGCCGGGTTCACCCGGTTCGAGGGCGTGTCCGAGACCCCGTTCAACCGTGTCTACGAGGTCCGGCCGTGAGCGAGACGGCTTCCGCGCTTCGTCCCCCGGCCGAAGTCCGGCGCGACCGGCCCGATCGGGGGACACTGGAGCCATGAGGGCACGCAAGCCCGACGCCGATGGCTACGTGGAGACAGACGGCGTCAAGGTCCACTACGAGGTCTATGGCGCAGCGACCGCCGGCCCGGACGACCGCACCATCCTGCTGATGCCGACCTGGACGATCATCCACTCCCGTTTCTGGAAGGCGCAGGTCGGCTACCTGGCGCGCCACTTCCGCGTCGTGACCTTCGACGGGCGTGGTAATGGCCGGTCCGACCGGCCGGGGGGTGCGGCGGCGTACACGAACGAGGCGTACGCCGCGGACGCCCTCGCCGTCCTGGACGCCACCGGCACCGACCGGGCCGTCGTCGTGGGGCTGTCCTGCGGGGTCGCGTGGAGCCTGCACCTTGCCGCGGACCACCCGGACCGGGTGGCCGGACTGGTCGCGATCGGGGCGGCCTGCGGGTTCCCGATCGTCCAGGAGCGGGACGCCTTCGTCTGGGACGCCCGCCTCGACACCACGGACGGATGGGCGAAGTACAACCGGAACCACTGGCTCGAGGGCGGCTATGACGATTTCCTCGAGTTCTTCTTCGCCAAGATGTTCCCTGAGCCGCACTCGACCAAGCAGATCGAGGACTGCATCGCCTGGGCGCACGAGACGACGCCGCAGGTCGTTGCCGACTCCACCGCAGCACGGCTCGGGTGCGACGGGGTGGTGTGCGCCTCGGTCGAGGAGATCTGCGGCCGCGTACGGTGCCCGGTCCTCGCGATCCACGGGACCGATGACCAGATCCGACCGGTCGCGATCAGTGAGCGCCTCGTCGAGCTCACCGGGGGATCGCTGGTACTGCTCGAGGGCAGCGGGCACGGCCCGGTGGGCCGCGACCCGGTCAAGATCAATCACCTGATCAAGGACTTCGCGGACGCTGTCCACCCCTCTCCGCCGGCCAGTCGTACCTGGGTCCGCGCGTCCCGCCGGCAGAAGAAGGTCCTCTACCTCTCCTCGCCGATCGGGCTGGGTCACGCCCGCCGCGACCTTGCGATCGCGCAGGCTCTCCGGGAGCGCCACGAGGACGTCCAGGTCGACTGGCTCGCTCAGCACCCGGTGACCCGGGTCCTCGAGGCGGCCGGGGAGCGGGTCCACCCAGCCAGCAGGTGGCTCGCCAACGAGTCGCGCCACATCGAGGAGGAGTCGGGCGAGCACGACCTCCATGTCTTCGACGCGATAAGGCGTATGGACGAGGTCCTCGTCAACAACTTCATGGTCTTCGATGACGTCGTCCGCGACGAGCACTACGACCTCGTCATCGGCGACGAGGCGTGGGACGTCGACCATTTTCTGCATGAGAACCCCGAGCTGAAGCGCTTCGGCTACGCGTGGCTCACCGACTTCGTCGGCTTCCTCCCGATGCCTGACGACGACGAGCGGGCGCGGTTCGTCATCGCCGACCACAACGCCGAGATGCTCGAGCACGTCGAGCGCCATCCGCGGCTGCGCGACCGCGCGATTTTCGTCGGAAACCCCGAGGACGTCGTGCCCGGCTACTTCGGCGCCGACCTGCCTGAGATCTCCGCCTGGACCCGGCAGCACTACGACTTCAGCGGCTACGTCACCGGGATCGACCCGGGTTCGATCGCCGATCGGGCGCGGCTGAGAAGGGAGCTCGGCTGGCGACCTGATGAGCGGATCTGCGTGGTCACCGTCGGCGGGTCCGGCATTGGCAGCCACCTGCTCCGCCGGGTGGAAGACGCGTACGACGCCGCCCGCGCAGCCGTGCCGGGCCTGCGAATGATCGTCGTGACGGGACCTCGCCTGGACGCCAGGGTCGTCCGAGCGCGCCCCGGGCTCGAGGTGCTCGGCTTCGTCCCCGACCTCTACCGGCTCCTCGGCGCCTGTGACCTTGCCGTCGTGCAGGGCGGGCTGACCACGACGATGGAGCTGACCGCCGCCGGCACGCCGTTCATCTACGTGCCGTTGCGCCACCACTTCGAGCAGAACATCCACGTACGCCACAGGCTCGAGCAGTACGGCGCCGGCCGCTGTCTCGAGTACGACGACCTCACCCCCGACACGCTCGCGCGAGCGATCGCCGACGAGATCGGCCGCGAGCCCCGCAGCCGACCGGTCGAGACCGACGGCGCCCGTCGCGCCGCCGCTCTGGTCGCCGACCTTCTCTGATCCTGCCGTCGGCAGGCCTTAGGGTTGGTCCCGCATCGCGACCCGATCTCGTTCCACCGGAGGCTACGCTGAACACCAACCAGGCACCTGGCAGCCCGTCCGGGGACTTCCCGGCCGCGATCCTGATGGACATGGACGGCACCCTGGTGGACACCGAGCCCTACTGGATCGCGGCGGAGTACGCCATCGCCGAGCGTTTCGGGGCGACCTGGTCCGAGGAGCAGGCGATGGAGCTGGTCGGCAACGCGCTGATCGAGTCGGCGCGCCTGGTCAAGGAGGGCATGGGCCTTCCTCACGAGCCCGAGGAGATCGTCGAGATGCTCCTCGACGGCGTGGTCGAGCAGGTCGAGCGCGAGGTCCCGTGGCGACCCGGAGCGCGCGAGCTGCTCACCGACCTGTTCGAGCAGGGCGTCCCGTGCGCGCTGGTGACGATGTCGTACGCCCGGTTCGTCGGCCCCATCCTCAAACAGCTCCCGGAGGGCACCTTCAAGGTGATCGTCACCGGCGACATGGTCCGCAACGGCAAGCCCCACCCCGAGCCTTACCTCACCGCGGCCGCTGCCCTCGGTGTCGCGGCCGAGGACACCATCGCGGTCGAGGACTCCAACACCGGAGCCCGCTCCGCCGAGGCCGCCGGCTGCACCGTCCTGGTGGTCGAGAACCATGTCCCCGTCGCCCCCGGCGAGCGCCGGGTGTTCCGGGACACGCTCGAGGGGCTGACGTACGCCGACCTGGCTGCCCTCTGAGCCCTCGGGGTCATCTAGGGTGCCTTCCGTGGGCCACATCCAGATCACTCCGTCCATCCTGAACGCCGACTTCGCAGCCCTCGGGGCGGAAGTCGCCCGGATCCCCAGCGCCGACTGGGTCCATGTCGACGTGATGGACAACCACTTCGTGCCCAACCTGACCTTCGGGCCGACGATGGTCGAAGCGCTTGCGCGGTCCACCTCGGTGCCGCTGGACGCCCACCTGATGATCGAGAACGCCGACCGTGAGGCCCCGGCGTACGTCGAGGCCGGCTGCGGCTCGGTGACCTTCCACGTCGAGGCCACCAAGGCGCCGGTCCGCCTGGCCCGTGAGATCCGCGCCAAGGGCGCCCGCGCCTCGATGGCGCTCAAGCCGGCGACCCCGATCGAGCCGTACGAGGACATGCTGGCCGAGCTCGACATGGTGCTGCTGATGACCGTCGAGCCCGGCTTCGGTGGGCAGAAGTTCCTCGACCTGGTGCTGCCCAAGATTCGCCGGACCCGTTCGCTGATGGACAAGCACGGCGTCGAGACCTGGCTGCAGGTCGACGGCGGCGTCTCGCTGGAGACCATCGAGCGCTGCGCCGAGGCAGGAGCCGACGTCTTCGTCGCCGGCTCCGCCGTCTACTCGGCCGCAGACCCGGATGCGATGGTCAACGCACTGCGCGACAAGGCCGTCTCAGCAGTCGACGCCTGATCAGGCGTCGTGCCACTCGTGTGGCACACTGGTTGAAGACGAGCTTGTGCTCGCGTGCTCTGGGGTCGGTGAAATTCCGAGCCGGCGGTGACTGGACGAAAGTTCAGAAGTCCGCGACCCGATGACAGCCAGTCATCGGTTGACCAGGTGAAACTCCTGGACCGACGGTTAAAGTCCGGATGGGAAGACGCACGCAGCCCGATTCGTCGTGAGCGCCCTGATTCGACAGGGCGCGGCGCGATGTCTCGGCCTGACCCCGGAGTCCGTGAGACGGACCAGAGGGGATCAGATGAAGTGCTTGGACCAGCGTGACCCGGAGCCGGGAGCGATGCGTCGCGCCCTGGACCTGGCCGCTGCGATCGGCGCCCCGGGGCCTGCCACCTACCCGAACCCGCGGGTGGGCTGCGTACTCCTGGGGCCTGACGGGTCGATGATCGCCGAGGGCTACCACCGTGGGCCCGGCACCCCGCACGCGGAGGTCGATGCGCTGGCGAAGGCCGGCGAGGCGGCCTGTGGAGCGACGGCGGTCGTGACGCTCGAGCCGTGCAACCACACCGGCCGCACCGGCCCGTGCTCGCAGGCGCTGATCGAGGCCGGCGTCGCCCGTGTCGTCTACGCCCAGTCCGACCCCAACCCGGTCGCCGCCGGCGGCGCCGCCACGCTGAAGCAGGCGGGGATCGAGGTCGAGCAGGGTCTGTACGCAGCGGAGTCCCGTGAGCTCAACCGGGTCTGGACCCGGGCGGCCGAGCTGCAGCGCCCCTACGTCACCTGGAAGTTCGCCACCACCCTCGACGGACGCAGCGCCGCCGCCGACGGCACCTCGCGCTGGGTCTCCTCGCGCGCCTCGCGGCTCGACACCCACAAGCTCCGTGCGCTGAGCGACACGATGCTGGTCGGGACCAACACGGTCGCGGTCGACGACCCCGCGCTGACGGTCCGTGACCTGGAGGACCGGCCGGTCGGCGTACAGCCTCTCCGGGTCGTCATGGGGGAGCGCGACCTGGGCGAGGACCGCCGGATCTTCGACGCGCAGGCGCCGTCCCTCCACCTCCGCACGCGCGACCCGCACGAGGCGCTCGCCGCCTTGTGGGAGCGCGAGCGGCGCCATGTCTTTCTCGAGGGCGGGCCGACCCTGGCCGCGGCCTTCCTGGAGGCGGGACTCGTGGACGAGATCGTCGTCTACGTCGCCCCGTTCCTGCTCGGCGCCGGCCGCTCGGCCGTCGCCGACCTCGGGATCACCACCATCGCCGACGCGTTCCGGCCGCGGGTGCGCTCGGTCGATGTGCTTTCACCTGCCGCGCCCGGCGAGGAGCCGAACGTGCGGTTCGTCTTGGAACCACAGAAAGGGGAGCAGTGATGTTCACCGGGATTGTTGAGGAGCTCGGCACCGTCGCCGGGATCGAGGACCAGGGCGACGCCGTACGCCTGACCATCTCCGCCGCCACCGTGCTGGCGGACGCAGAGCTGGGCGCCTCCATCGCGGTCAACGGCTGTTGCCTGACCGTCGCCACGCTGGGCGAGAACGAGTGGACCGCCGACGTGATGCTGGAGACGCTCAAGCGCACCAGCCTGCACGCGCTCTCGGCCGGCGACCAGGTCAACCTGGAGCGCGCGGTCACCCCGAGCACCCGGCTCGGTGGCCACATCGTCCAAGGCCACGTCGACGGCGTCGGACGCATCGTCTCGCGTCAGCCCAGTGAGCACTGGGAGGTCGTCACGATCTCCCTGGATCCGGAGCTGGCTCGCTATGTCGTCGAGAAGGGCTCGATCGCGGTCGACGGGATCAGCCTCACCGTGGTGGGCGTGACCGAGGACGCGTTCACCGTCAGCCTCATCCCCGAGACCCTGGCGCGTACGTCGCTGGGGTTCCGGGCCGTCGGCGACGAGGTCAACCTCGAGACCGACATCATCGCCAAGCATGTCGAGAAGCTCCTGGGAGGGGTTCGGCCGTGAACATCGAGACTGGATTGAATTCATCGGGCACCGAGCAGTACGTGGGGGTCCGCCTGGACCCGGTCGAGAACGCGATCGCCGACCTGGCGGCCGGTAAGCCGGTCGTGGTCGTCGACGACGAGGACCGCGAGAACGAGGGCGACCTGATCTTCTCCGCCGAGCTGGCGACCCCGGAGGTGATGGCGTTCGCGATCCGCTGGTCCTCGGGCGTGATCTGCGTGGCGCTGCCGGGGGAGCGGCTCGACGCCCTCGACCTGCCCCCGATGACTCGTGTCAACGAGGACCGCAAGCAGACGGCGTACGCGGTGTCCGTCGACGCCCGCGAGGGCGTCTCGACCGGCATCTCGGCCGCCGACCGGGCGCTCACCACCCGGCTGCTGGCCGGGCCCCACTCGGGCGCCGGTGACCTGACCCGGCCGGGGCATGTTTTCCCGCTGCGGGCACGCGACGGGGGAGTGCTGGTCCGGGTCGGTCACACCGAGGCCGCGGTGGACCTGACCCGGCTGGCCGGTCTGGAAGCCGCCGGTGCACTGGTCGAGCTGGTCAACGACGACGGCACCATGCAGCGCGCCCCGCAGCTGCGGGAGTTCGCCGACGAGCACGGTCTCGCGATGATCTCGATCGCCGACCTCGTCACCTACCGGCGGCGTACGGAGGTGCTGGTCGAGCGGCGCGCCGTGACGCGGCTCCCCACCGAGTTCGGTGACTTCACCGCGTACGGCTATCGCACCATCGACGACGGGGTCGAGCATGTCGCGCTGGTCTACGGTGACATCGCCGGGTGCGATCCGGTGCTCGCGCGCGTGCACTCGGAGTGCCTGACCGGGGATGTCTTCGGGTCGCGACGCTGCGACTGCGGTCCGCAGCTGCGCGAGGCTCTCTCGCGGATCGCGGCGGAGGGCTGCGGTGTGGTGGTCTACCTGCGCGGCCACGAGGGCCGCGGGATCGGGCTGCTCGCCAAGCTGCAGGCCTACCAGCTCCAGGACGGCGGGCGCGACACCGTCGACGCCAACCTCGATCTCGGCCTCCCGGCCGACGCGCGACACTACGGCGCCGCGTCGCAGATCCTGCGCGACCTCAAGGTCGACGCGGTACGCCTGATGACCAACAACCCCGAGAAGGTGAGTCACCTCGAGGCGTACGGTGTCGAGGTCGCCGAGCGGGTCCCGCTGACCCCGCGGCCCAACGAGCACAATCTCGCCTACCTGCTGACCAAGCGTGACCGCATGGGTCATGCGCTGCCCGATCTGTCTGAGGAGAACCGATGAGTGGCAAGGGAGCCCCTACCCCCGAGGTCGTCGACGCGAGCGACCTGCGGGTCGCCGTCGTGGCGGCGCGCTGGCACGACGAGGTGATGGCCGGCCTGCTGAACGGCGCCGAGCGCGCGCTCAAGGACGCCGCCGTCGGCGGCCTGACCGTCGTCCGGGTCCCGGGCGCCTTCGAGCTCCCGGTCGCCGCGGCCGCGCTCGCAAAGTCGGGCTACGACGCCATCGTCGCGCTCGGTGTCGTCATCCGTGGCGGCACCCCGCACTTCGAGTACGTCTGCTCGGCCGCCACCGACGGTCTGAACCGGATCGCGATCGACCACCTCATCCCCGTCGGCTTCGGACTGCTGACCTGCGACAACGAGGAGCAGGCGCTCGACCGGGCCGGGCTCGAGGGGTCCAGCGAGGACAAGGGCTATGAAGCCGCCGCGGCGGCCATGGAGACCGCGCTCGCTTTGCGCGACTGTGTGCGCCACTACTGAGGCTACTGAGGCGCTGAGCGGGTTGTGAACCTGAGAGCGGTCGGTGGACCGCTCTCGGCTTCACAACCCGAGGGCTCTCGGAGTCGGGGTCAGCTGCAGGCAGCCACCGCGTCCGGGAACGCGGCGTCGATCGCGTCGAAGTCGAGGTGGCAGATGCCCTGGCTCTTTCCGTCGGCGCCCTGTGTCATCACCGTGCGCACGTTGATCGCGGTCCAGGTCTCGATCGCGGCGGCGTCGGCGAGGACCTCGATCCCGGCGTCGCACAGCCCGGTGAACTCGGCGGCGAGGTCGTGGAAGCTGACGAACCCCTCGGAGTCGGCCATGCCCTGTGCGCGCCGTGGTTTGTGCGCGCCGTGGTTTGTGCGTGGGCGATTCAGGTGGTGCGCCTCGCGACCAGGTCGCCGTGGCGGCGGCGTGACCCTGGATCCTGGCGGGACGCTGCCCGCTCGATGACGAACCCGTGCGGAGAGAGCAGGTCTCCCAGCGCCTCGGCGGACCAGTAGTAGGCGGTGTGCACCGCGTGGTCGAACGCCTCGCCGGGATCGCCGTCGAAGAAGCCGATCAGCGCCGATCCGCCGGGCGTGAGCACGCGGGCGAACTCGCCGAGGATCGCAGGAAGATCGGCGGGCGGGGTGTGGATGATCGAGTACCACGCCAGGATGCCGCCGACCGACTCGTCCTCCAGCGGGATGTCAGCCATGTCCGCTCGCTCGAAGCTGACCTCGCGATACCGCGCTCGAGCGGCGGCGACGAACTCGGCCGAGGCGTCCAGACCTACTACCTCGCGTACGCCGCCCGTGGTGAGTTCCTGGCTCCAGAGCCCTGGGCCGCAGCCGGCATCCACTAGGGGGCCGGTCGTGGTGTCTCGCCAGGTGGTGATCGTCTCGTGGTCGCGCTTGGCGAGCTGGTCGATCGTTCCGAACAGGTCGATGTACTCGGTTGCGCGGCCGTCGTAGGCTGCGCCGATCTCTGTCATGGTCATCGGTGAGCAGGGTAGTGGTTGATGTGTGCCTGTTTGGTCTCGTGCTTGGGTTCCAGCGTGGGTGGGGCCAATACCGGGATTGGGTTGGGAGATTTAGAAGCAGGGTGTCTGGGTTGGTGCCATTTACCTGTCTTGCGGGCTTCCAGCAGCGGTATGGGTTTTGTTGGGGATATCTGTCCCTGATTGGGTTCATTGGTTTTGTGTTGTGTGGTAGGCTCGGCGCAGGCGTGAACGTGAAGGCCGACCACCTCGAAAGAGGCGTGCCCCATCCACCCGAGACACAACGGGGGTGGGGTAATCCAGGGGAACCAGGGGCGTGCACGCTGAGCTGCGAGGGTAAGTAATAGCCCGTACTCCGGGCCTCCGAGACCAGCGAACCAGAACACACCTGTGCCAGCGGGTGTGGAGAGTTCGTACGTCGGGAGGTGACCGTGATGACCACGCTGCAGCAGCCTCAGCACCCTGTGCTGGGAGCGGTGGTCGCGGTCACCGACGCGCTCGAGGGAGTTGCGGCGGCGAATCCGGTGTTCATGGCCACCGACCAGAAGGCCACCGCCCTGCTTGAGATCGCCCGGGCGAAAGCCCAGTTGGCTGAGCTCGAGCTGCGGGTGCTCGCTGTTGCTGATGACGTCGCGGCCGAGTCTGGGGCGCGGGATGTGGCGGCGTGGTTGCATCACCACACCCACCAGCGCCCCGAGACCCTCCGAGCCGACCTCCGGCTGGCCCAGGCCCTGGACCGGACCTACCACCAGGTCGCGGCTGCCATGCGCCGCGGTGCCTGCAACCCGGCCCAAGCCCACGTCATCGTCAACGCTCTCGACGACCTGCCGGCCGATCTCGGCGCCGAGATCCAGACCATGGCCGAAGAAGCGCTGGTCGCCTATGCGACCCGGTTCGACCCCACCCAGCTCCGACGTCTGGGGCGCCGGATCCTCGATGTCATCGCGCCCGAGATCGCCGAAGCCGAAGAGGCGAAACGGCTGGCGGCCGAGGAGGCCCACGCGCGGAAGAAGACCCGACTCGCGATGCGGCGCCTCGGCGACGGCACCACCCGGATCTCGGCGGTGGTCCCGGACGCGACCGCGGACCGCCTGGCCACCACCCTGGAGGCCTTCGCCTCACCCCGCCGCGACGACGGCACCCGCACCGACACCGGCGACTACCTGCCCTACGACCGCCGCCTGGGACGGGCGTTCTGTCAGATGCTGGAGACCCTCGACCCGGCCCGGCTGCCGATCCACGGCGGGGATGCGACCACGGTGATCGTGACCATCGACATCGACCAGCTCCGCAAGGAAGCCGGCATCGCCCAGATCGCCGGTGGCAGCCCGATCACCACCGCCGAAGCCCGCCGCCTGGCCTGCACCGCGAACATCATCCCCGCCGTCCTCGGCGGCGCCTCCGAAGTCCTCGACCTCGGCCGCAAGGAACGCTTCTTCACCGCCGCCCAACGCCGCGCCCTCCTCCTCAGGTCAGCGACCTGTGAGGCCGAAGGGTGCGACATCCCGGGGACTTGGGCCGAGGCCCACCACTGGATCGCCTGGGCCCAAGGCGGCGCGACCGACCTCGACAATGCCGCCCTGCTCTGTTCCCATCACCACCACCGCGCCCACGACTCCACCTACCTCCACGAACGCCTCCCCAACGGCGACATCCGCTTCGCCAGACGCACCTAAGCCGACGGGTCACAACGATCCACACGCCAACCGCGCGGACGACACTCGTGGACATGCCGAGTCGGCGCGTCTGCCCCGAGCCACGCGATCGAGTCGGCGTGTCTGTCTCGGCCTGTGATGCTGAGTCGGCGTGTCTGCCCCGCGCCACATGATCGAGTTGGCGTGTCTGCCCCGCCTGTGATGCTAGTCGGCGCGTCGGTCTTGGTCCCGTGGCACCGAACCATCCAAGCCGATGCGGTTCTCTGGGCCGATCTGAGTCAAGAGTGCCTTCGATGTCGACCTGGCTGCGTCCGAAGGCGTGGGATGTGGGCGATGCCGCTGCCTGGTGACTGCGGGGAGTTCGACGTCGACGACTGGTCTTCGGCGCTCGCTCGCCCGTGGTCGGCAGCATCGCGACGCTCGTTGTCCTGGCTGACCTCGGCGGCGTGATCCGGGACAGATGCGCCGACTCGATCGCAGGGTCCGACGTCGCGCTATAATTTGCGCATGCATGCAAATACGCAACCTCCGGTGTGGGGGGACGACGTCGTCACTCTTGCCGTCGAGGTGCTGCGGATGCTGGCGGATCCGACGCGTCTGCAGGTGGCGGGGCTGTTGCTCGATGAGGAGCGGTCGGTCTCCGAGCTCGCCTCGATGTTGGACAAGCCGGTGCCGGGGGTCTCACAGCATCTGGCGAAGATGCGGATGGCTCGGTTGGTGACGACGCGGAAGGAGGGAACCTCGGTGCTCTATCGGGTGGAGAACGGGCATGTGCGCCAGCTCGTCCTCGACACGATCGGCCACGTGGAGCATCTCCTGGACCAGGTCCCTGCGCACCATCGGTCGTCGGGGGAGGAGTCGGTATGACCCATACGTTGCACGATCACCCACGCGACCATTCCCACGCCGGACACAGTCACGGCCAGGATCACGGCCACGATCCTGAGCACAGCCATGACCACAGCCATGGGCACGATCGGCTGTGGGCGCGCGTCAAGCATGCGGTCTCGGACGTCTTCGGGGCTCACTCGCACGATGCGGCGGACCAGGTCGACGAGGCGCTGGAGGCCGACGTACGTGGGCGGCGGGCGCTGTGGATCAGCCTCGGTGTGCTCGCGCTGACGGCGGGGCTGCAGGCGGTCGTGGTGACCCTGACCGGGTCGGTGGCGCTGCTGGGGGACACGCTCCACAATGTCGCGGACGCGCTGACGGCGGTGCCGTTGCTCGTGGCGTTCTGGCTCGCTCGGCGTCCGGCCAACGATCGGTTCACCTATGGGTACGGCCGGGCTGAGGATCTCGCGGGGCTCTTCGTCGTCGCCATGATCGCGCTCTCCAGCATCTTGGCGGGTTGGGAGGCCATCGACCGGCTCTTCCATCCGCGCGAGGTCGAGCACGTCTGGGCGGTCGCTGCGGCCGGAGTGGTCGGATTCTGTGGCAACGAGCTCGTCGCGCGCTACCGGATCCGGGTGGGCCGCCAGATCGGCTCGGCGGCTCTGGTCGCCGACGGGCTCCATGCGCGCACCGATGGGTTCACCTCGCTGGCCGTGGTCCTCGGTGCTGCCGGGGTTGCGGTCGGGATGCCGTGGGCCGACCCGGTGATCGGGCTGCTGATCGCCGTCGCGATCCTCGGCGTGCTGCGCTCGGCGCTCAAGCAGGTCGGTGCTCGGCTGATGGACGCGGTCACCCCGGAGGACGTACGCAGGGCGAGGGAGGCGGTCGGCACGGTGGACGGCGTGCTCGCGGTCCGCAGCCTGAGGCTGCGGTGGATCGGACACACCCTCCACGCCGACGGCGACATCACCGTGTCGGCCGAGCTGCCCGTCTCTGCCGGGCACGACATCGCCCACCATGCCGAGGAGCATCTCCTGGAGGCACTGCCGCGGCTGACCAGTGTGGTCCTCCACGTCAGCCCCGACGGAGCCCACCCCTAGGCTCTGCCCTGATGAACATCTTCGAATTCGACGGCAAGAGTCCGCAGATCCATCCCGACGCCTGGGTGGCGCCGACAGCGACGCTGATCGGTGACGTACGCCTCGGTCCGAACGCCAGCGTCTGGTACGGCGCGGTCCTGCGTGCCGACGTCGGGCCGATCATCATCGGCGAGGGCTCCAACGTGCAGGACAACTCGGTGCTGCACGTACGCCCCGGCTCCTCCCTCGAGATGGGCGCGCACAGCACCATCGCGCACGGCTGCGTGGTGCACGGTGACCGGATCGGGACCGGGTCGCTGGTCGGCAACGGCGCCGTGGTCTCCGATGCCGTGGTCATCGGCGACGGTTGCCTGATCGCCGCCGGCGCGATGGTGGTCGAGGGGACCGAGGTGCCCGACCACAGCCTGGTGATGGGCGTGCCGGCCAAGATCCGCGGCACGATCGAGCCCGGCAGCAACCCTGCAGCGATCCTCGAGCTCAACGCGCCTGGCTACGTTGCCCTCATGAAAGAGCACAGTATGAAGTTGCACCGCGCGACCGTACGCCCGGCCTAACCAGCCTAACCCTCACCCTGAGGTGGAGGGTCAGTCGGCGCCGCAGGCCACGCAGTGGAGCGAGCCGACCCGGCGGTCGGCCTCGCAGGTCGCGCACGGGGCGATGGTCTCGCGGCCGCAGCCCTCGCAGTGCTTGCCGCGGACCGGGTAGCCGCAGTAGGGGCAGTCGCCCTTGCGTACGCGCATGGCCGGGATCCGCTTGGCCAGGAGCCGCTGGACGGCGACGAACACGCCGACGGTGGCCGCGGCGCCGAACAGCGACAGGATGAGCGGACCGAAGTCGGCGTACTCGAAGGTGTAGTGGAAGGCGAAGACCAGGGCCATGATCACCCCGGTCGCGGCGAGCGCGAAGCCGAGCGGGAGGAAGCGGGAGCCGCTGCGGCGCAGCCGGTAGAGGACCCAGAATCCGACCAGCCAGAGCAGGATGATGAAGCCGAGGCGGATCCCGATCTGGATCGCCTCGTGGCCGGGGATCTCGCACGCCGTCTGGCCGTTGTTGCACTGGTCCCAGTCCATGTAGAGCGGCCACCAGCCGGCGACCTTGACGTAGAACCAGACGGTGCCGACGAGCAGGAAGGCGGTCAGCGCGACCGCCAGGAACCGCTCGCTGCGGGTCGACTCGACCTCGTCGGCGGCAATAGGGGTCTTCATGGCGTGCTCCTGTGGGCTCTGGTGCGGGGGTGGAAGCCGACCTCGAGGCGGCAGTCGAGGGCGGCTGCCACCCGGAGGAGGGTGTCGATCTTGGGTGGGCGGGACCCGGACTCCAGCCGAGCGATCGCCGACTGGGTCGTGCCGCAGAGTTCGGCGAGCTCGCGCTGGGACAGGCCCCGCGCGACCCGGTGCTCGGTGACCTGCGCGGCGATCCCGACGTAGAACGCGGTGTCCTCGTCGTCGGTGCTCATGAAATCGAAGGTATCGCAGAACTGCTATGGCTGTCCATAGCAGTTCTGCTATGGATCCGATGAGACGATTCGGGGGCCGGGTCGCGTACGGCCTAGGCTTGACGCTCGTGAAGACGTTCGACGAGCTCTGGGCCGAGCTGAGTGAGAAGGCCCGGACCCGACCTGAAGGATCCGGCACCGTGGCACAGCTCGACGCCGGGGTCCATGCGATCGGGAAGAAGCTGGTCGAGGAGGCCGCCGAGTCCTGGATGGCGGCCGAGTACGAGGGCAAGGAAGCGACCGCGGAGGAGATCTCCCAGCTGCTCTACCACGCCCAGGTGCTCATGCTCGCCAGCGGAATCTCGATCGACGACGTCTACTCACACCTGTAGGGGAACCTCATGACAACCGATGACAAGCCTCTGCGGATCGCCGTCCCCAACAAGGGCTCGCTGTCCAGCTCCGCCTCCGAGCTCCTGCGCGAGGCCGGCTACCGCCAGCGCGAGGACTCCAAGCGCCTGACCCTCATCGACGACGAGAACGGCGTCGAGTTCTTCTACCTGCGCCCGCGCGACATCGCGCTCTACGTCGGCGAGGGCACCCTCGACATCGGCATCACCGGCCGCGACCTGCTCCTCGACTCCGGCGCCAAGGCCGACGAGGTCATCGGGCTCGGCTTCGGCCGCAGCCGGTTCCACTTCGCCGGCCGTGCCGGCGCCTTCACCTCGATCGAGGAGCTGCGCGGCAAGCGGATCGCGACCTCCTACGTCGGCGTCGTCTCGGCCTTCCTGGAGCGCGAGGGGATCGACGCGAGCGTCACCCGCCTCGACGGCGCCGTCGAGACCTCGATCCAGCTCGGGGTCGCCGACGCGATCGCCGACGTGGTCGAGACCGGCTCCACGATGCGACAGGCCGGTCTGGAGATCTTCGGCGACCCGATCATGCGCTCCGAGGCCGTGGTGATCACCCGGTCGGGCGCGCACCTGCCGGAGGCGTACGAGACGTTCAAGCGCCGTCTGGACGGCGTCCTGATCGCGCGCAGCTACGTGATGATGGACTACGACATCCGCGCCGAGGACCTCTCCGAGGCCTCCGCGATGACGCCCGGCCTTGAGGGCCCGACGGTCAGCCCGCTGCACCGCGAGGGCTGGGTGGCCGTCCGTGCGATGGTTCCGCGTGCCGGTTCGCAGAAGCTGATGGACGACCTGTACGCCGTGGGTGCCCGCGCGATCCTGCTGACGGAGATCAATGCCTGCCGGATCTGAGCCTGCTGGCCCTGAGCTGCCGGTGAAGCTGCCGCACACCTGGCGCCCGCTCGGGGCGCGCTTCATGGGCTGGTTCCTCGTGGCCGCCCTGGCGGTCATGTGCACGATGGTCTGGGTCGGGTTCACGCCCGAGATCAAGGCACAGGTCACCATGTTCGAACGGCTCACCTTCGGAGCCGTGGGTCTCGGGATCGTGGCCTGCGTGTATGCGCTGACCCGATCGCGGGTCGTCGCCCGTGCCGACGGCCTGACCGTGGTCAACGGCTTCAAGCGCCGCGACCTGGAGTGGGCCGAGGTCCTCGCGATCAACTTCCCGCGTGGCGCTCCCTGGCCCAACATCGACCTGGCCTCGGGGCACAACATCTCCGTCCTCGGCATCCAGGCCTCCGACGGGGGCGCGTCGAAGAAGGCCGTACGAACGCTGCGCACGCTGGCCGAAGAGCTGTCCTAGCAGCAACCCTCCGGCGAACCGCTTACTACGCTTCGGGGAAGACTCGCCCGAACCGCTGATGGTGGTGCCCGCGGCGACTTAACGTGTCTGCGTGACGTCATGGACTCGTGCTTTCGCGGCGCTGGCGGCCGTCCTCGCCCTGGTCTCGACCGTGCCGGCCCAGGCCGCGCCGGTGCACCCGGTCGGCACCTGGGGTGCCTCGGCCGACGAGGTGGGCGGCCAGACCGGCGCCACGGGCCTGGCGGACCGGTCGGTGCGCAACCTGGTGCACACCTCGCTGGGTGGTTCCGGCGTACGCATCACCCTGTCCAACGTGTTCGGCGACCGTCCGGTGACCTTCACCTCGGCACACCTCGGTCTGGCCGGGGACGGAGCCGCGGTGGTGCGCGGTACGAACCGGCCGCTGACCTTCGACGGCGCCGACCAGGTCACCGTCGCTCCCGGCACCGAGGTGCGCAGCGACCCGGTCGACGCGACGGTGCCGGCCGATAGGACCCTCGCGGTGAGCTTCCACGTCGTCGGCGAGAGCGGCCCGATCACCGGGCACGACGTGGCCACGCAGACCTCCTACATCTCGGGGACGGCGGGCGCGGACGTGGCGGGCGAGGAGTCGGGTGCGGCGTTCACGACGGAGATCTCCAGCTGGTACTGGGTCGAGAGCGTCGTCATCGAGAAGCCGCGCCGGGTCAAGACCGTGGTGCTCTTCGGTGACTCGATCACCGACGGCAACGGCTCAACCGTCGGAGCCAACCGGCGCTACCCTGACGTGCTGGCAGACCGGGTGGCGGCGAGCTCGTACGCCGACCGGTTCGCGATGATGAACGAAGGGATCTCCGCCAACCGCGTGCTCGTCGACAGCACCGGTGGCCAGCGCGGTCTGGACCGCTTCCGGCGAGACGTCCTGGACCAGCCCGGCGTCTCCACGGTCGTGCTGCTGGAGGGGATCAACGACATCCGCTGGGACGACGCCGACGAGGCCTCCGACCTGACCGCGGCCTACCGCGAACTGATCGCGCAGGCGCACGCCGAGGACGTGTGCGTCGTCGGCGCCACCCTCATCCCGTACGAGGGCGGCAGCCGCTACACCCCCGCACGCGATCGCGTGCGGGTCGCGGTCAACGAGTGGATCCGGACCTCCGGCGAGTTCGACGGCATCGTCGACTTCGACGCGGCCACGCGTGACCCCGACCGACCGGCGCGGTTCCTGCCGGCGTACGACTCCGGGGATCACCTGCACCCCGGAGACGCCGGCTATGCGGCGATGGCCGAGGCGGTCGACCTGTCGTTGCTGGAGTGCGACCGCTAGGCCGTGGCGATCAGATCGCGGTGATGCCCCAGGTGATCTCGAGGCGCTCGTCGGGGGCGAGCGAGACCAGGTCGGTGCCGGAGTTGAACGCGTCCGGGGGAGCGGTCATGGGCTCGACGGCGAGACCGCCACGGGCCGGCGACTGGTCGTCGGCGCTGTAGACCATCAGCCACGGGTGGTGCTCGTCGACCCAGAGCGCGACACCGCCGTCGGGGCCCTGGATCGTGACCGTCGCCCGCCCGTCCTCGCCACGGTCGAGATCGGTGAAGGCGTGGTCGAGGACGACGTCGCCGATGGGCTTGGCCGAGGTGAAGTCGTAGGCGGTCCCCGCCGTCGCCTCGCTCCCGGTGGGCAGCTTGCGCTCGGGGTCGGAGAGCAGTCGCGTCCGCGCCGGAAGGGTGAGCGTCCACTCGTCGACCGGACCGGCGCCGACGGTGAGATAGGGGTGCGCGCCGGCGGCGTAGGGCGCGGGAGAGTCGGCATGGTTGGTCGCCGACTGGGTCACGGTGAGCCCGTCTGCCCCGATGGCGTACGTCACCTCGAGGTCGAGCGTCCACGGGTAGCCGCTCTGCGCCATCAACCGGGTGGCCAGGGTGATCGAGCTCTTGGCCTCCTCGATGGGCAGCCACTGCGACCACCGCACCAGACCGTGGGAGGCGTTGTTGCGCGCGACCTCGGTGAGCCCCAGCTGGTAGTTCTTCCCGCCGAACTCGTAGCGCCCGTCGCGGATGCGGTTGGGCCACGGCGCCAGCAGCTGACCCTTGCCGCCGCTGGACTGCTCCTCGTCGCCGAACCCGGCGATCAGGTCCCGCCCCTCGTAGGACAGCAGCCGCAGCGCGCCGCCACTCTCCGTCACCGTGGCGGAGTAGCCCCCGCCGTCGATCGTGAACTGCTCTCCACTCGGTCTCAGCACGCGCACAGGCTATCGAGGTGGCCGCGCCGCCCCGGTGGCTGGTCGGGGTTAGCCTCGGGCCATGGAGCGACGACAGCTGGAGTTCTTCCTCGCGATCGCTGAGGCGGGCAGCTTCACCAGCGCCGCGGCGCGGCTGCACGTCGCCCAGCCGTCGTTGTCGTACGCCGTGCGCGGGCTCGAACGGGAGCTCGGCGGTCCGCTCTTCGAGCGTCATGGCAGAGGAGTGCGGCTCACGCCCGCGGGCTCGGCGCTGCTCGGGCCGGCCCGCCGGGTCGTACGTGGCTTCGAGCTCGCCGCGGGTGCGGTCCGGTCGGTCTCCGACGAGGGGTTCGGGCGGCTGCGGATCACCTCCAGCACGGTATGGGCGGTCGAGCCGCTGGTGCCGGTGCTGGCCGAGTTCCGCCGGATCCAGCCGGGAGCGCAGGTGGTCGTCACCGACCCGCAGCACCGCTCTGACGTCTTGGACCAGGTGCGCAAGGGCGAGGCCGACGTGGGGCTCATCGACGGCGCGACGCCGCACGGCCCGTTCGCCTCGCACCGCCTCGCCGAGCACGAGCTGGTGGCGGTCCTGCCGCCGTCGGTCGAGGCGCCGGAGGAGATCCGGATCGAGGAGCTCGCCGAGGTCGGCCTGATCGCGACACCGGCCGGCACGGCGCTGCGTACGTTCCTCGATGCCCGCCTCGAGGCCGCCGGTCTGCCCACCGAGGTCGCCATCGAGACGGCCCACGTCGCCTCGATCATCCCGCTGGTGCTGGCGCGGGCCGGGGTCGCGATGCTGACCGAGGGCATGGCCGGCGCGGCGTCGCGAGCCGGGGCGAAGGTCGTGCCGCTGACTCCGGTCACGCGGGTGAGCGTGTCTCTGGTGTGGCTGGAGGAACGCGGCGACGCGCTGGTGGAGCAGTTCGTCGCGCTGGCTCAGGATCTGACCGACCAGTGACTCAGCTATAGAGACTCTCTATCGCAGCATCTCGATCTTCGTCTTGCTCGCTGCGCGGACGTGCTGGAACACCCAGAAGGCTAATGTCTAGTGTGTTAGACATATATGAACCGATTGGATGGAGCATGCATGCGCCGCCCCCAACGCCTTGCTGTGGCCGCCCTCGCCATCGCGGCGACAGCCGGCACCCTGACCGCCTGTACGACTGCGAGCGAGCGTGACGGCTTCGCCCAGAGCGACTCCGGAGGAGCCGAGAACTCGGTGGTCCTCGCCGAGCAGCCGTGGGTCGACCTCCAGGTCGAGAACGAGATCGCCGTCCAGATCCTCCAGGAGCTCGGCTACGACGCGAGCATCAAGAAGAACCTGTCCGTCGAGAACGCGGCGACCGCGGTCTCCTCGGGCCAGATCGACGCCTACCTCGGCAACTGGTGGCCCTCCCAGGAGCCCAGCTTCGGCGACCCCATCGACGAGGGCGACGTCGAGGTGCTCTCCACGATCGTGAAGGGCACCGAGTACGCCCCGGCGATCCCCGGCGACGTCGCCGACGAGCTCGGGATCGAGTCGCTCGCCGATCTCGACGCCAACGCCGCGAGGTTCGGGAAGAAGATCTACGGCATCGAGGCCGGGTCCCCGGGCAACGAGACGATCCAGAAGGCGATCGACGAGGATGCGTACGGCCTGGGGGACTGGAAGCTCGTCGCCAGCGGCACCCCGGCGATGCTCGCCCAGGTCGAGAAGTCGCAGAAGGCCGGCCAGCCCATCGTCTTCCTCGGCTGGAGCCCGCACTGGATGACGGTGCAGTTCGACGCCGCCTTCCTCGAGGACCCCGACAAGGTGTGGGGTGGCGCCGGTGAGATCCGCACGGTCACCCGCAAGGGGTTCGAGGACGACAACCCGGAGATCGCCGAGTTCCTCTCCAACCTGACCTTCACCACCGACGAGGCCGGGCAGTTCTACTACGACCACGACAAGTCCGGGAAGGAGCTCGCCGACATCGCCGAGGCGTGGATCGACGACAACCCCGACAGAGTCGCCGAGTTCCTCGACGGGGTCGAGGACGCAGACGGCGAGAAGGCGGAGATCTGATGAGCGAGACGTTGCAAGCCGACGAGACGGCCGAGCCCGCGATCGTCGGGCGTGGCCTGAGCAAGGTCTACGGCCTCGGCAGGAGGCAGGCCGAGAAGGCGCTCGCCGCCCAGGACCCGCGTGCCGCGGCCGCCGCCGCGGGCGGCTACCTCGGCGCCCACGAGATCGACTTCGAGATCGCCAAGGGCGAGATGTTCGTCGTCATGGGCCTGTCCGGCTCGGGCAAGTCGACCGTGCTGAGGATGATCAACCGGCTCAACGAGCCCAGCGCCGGCGAGCTCCTGATCGACGGCGAGGACATCACCCAGGTCTCCGACCAGCGGCTGCGCGAGCTCCGCAACAACGGCATCGGGATGGTCTTCCAGCACTTCTCGCTCTTCCCGCACCGGACGGTGCGGGAGAACGCGGCGTACGGCCTGAAGGTACGCGGCATCACGAAGCAGGAGCGGCTCGAGAGGGCCGACGCCGCCCTGGACCGGGTCGGCCTGGGCGGGCGCGGCGACAAGCTCCCGCACGAGCTCTCCGGCGGCATGCGGCAGCGGGTGGGTCTGGCCCGCGCGCTGGCCGTGGACCCGCCGATCCTGCTGATGGACGAGCCGTTCTCGGCGCTGGACCCGCTGATCCGGCGCGACATGCAGGATCTGCTGGTCGAGCTCCAGGCCCAGGACCAGCGCACCACGGTCTTCGTCACCCACGACCTCAACGAGGCGATGCGGATCGGGGACCGGGTGATGGTGATGCGCGAGGGCCGGGTCGTCCAGCTCGCTCCCGGGCCCGAGATCGTGGCGCACCCTGCCGACGACTACGTCAGCGAGTTCGTCTCCGACGTCGACCGGGCGCGCGTGCTCAGCGCCGGTGACCTGATCCGGCCGGCCCGTCTTGTGCTCCCCGAGGACATCACGCCCCGCGACGCGCTGCGCAGGCTGGGGGAGAACGAGGTCACCGGTGCGTTCGTCACCGGCGCGGACGACAGGCTGCTGGGCGTCGTGACCGACGACCGGCTGGTGAGCCTGACCCGGCGTGGCGCCAAGAGCGTCCACGGTGCGCTGGGGGAGGACTACCACCAGGTCAAGGAGGGCGACGTGATCGGCGACTTCATGCATCTGGCGGGCCGCCAGGTCGTGCCCGTCACCGTCCTCGACGAGGACGGCAGGCTGCGCGGCGTGGTGCCGCGGGGCGCGATCCTCTCGGCGCTCTCCACCGTGAACGACACCGAAAACGACTCCGTGAACGACTCCGACGAGGCTGCGGAGGTGGCCCATGCCTGACCTTCACATCGGCGACATCGGTGAGGACGTCATCACCTTCCTCACCGACAACCTCGGGCCGTTCTTCGACGGCATCAAGGAGGCGCTCAACTTCCTGCTCCGGATGGTCTACAACGTGCTCGGCGGCCTGCCGCCGGTCGCGATGATCATCGTGCTCGCCGTGATCGCGCTCCTGGTGACCCGCCAGGTCGTGCTGACCCTGGTGCTGACCGCCGGGTTGCTCCTGATCGAGTCGATGGACCTGTGGTACGAGACGATGCAGACCACCACCTCGGTGCTCGTGGCGACGCTCGTCGCGCTGGTGATCGGCATCCCGCTGGGGATCTGGTCGGCCTTCTCGCCACCGCTGCGGGCAGCGCTGCGGCCGGTCCTCGACCTGATGCAGACGCTCCCGGTCTTCGTCTACCTGCTGCCGACGATCCTCTTCTTCGGCGTCGGCGACGCACCCGGCCTGGTCGCCACCATCGTCTTCGCGCTGCCGCCGGCGGTCCGGCTCACCCAGCTCGGGATCAACCAGGTCGACCCCGAGACCGTCGAGGCGGCCACCGCCTTCGGCGCCGGCCGCTGGGAGATCCTGCGCGAGGTCCAGCTCCCGCTGGCCAAGGACTCGATCATGACCGGCGTCAACCAGGTCATCATGCTCGCCCTCTCGATGGTCGTCGTGGCCGGGCTGGTCGGCGGCTCCGGCCTCGGTGGCGTCGTCGTCAACGCGGTCCAGGGGCTGCAGATCGGCGCCTCGATCGAAGGCGGTCTGGCCGTCGTCGTCATCGCGATCTACCTCGACCGCGTCTCGGCCGCTCTCGGCGGCCAGCGCGGCCTGGTGCCGTCCTGGTGGCCGAAGCTCGGCCGAGGTCGCGGTGCCCACGCCACGACCCCGGAGCCCGAGCTCACCCCCGCCTGACCCGAAATCCCTGATCGGAGGAGAACGACTGTGACCATCACCGAGCTGCATCGTCCCGCGGACGTCGTCGAGACGCCCTCGGGCGTGCGGATCCGCCGCGCCGGTGCCCGGATCGGCGCCGTCATCGAGGGCCTGAGCCTGGCCGAGGCCGACGACACCCAGATCCAGGACGTACGCGACGCCCTGCTGCGCCACAAGGTGCTCTTCTTCCGGGGCCAGGACGGGCTCACCGACGAGGCGCAGAGCGCGTTCGCGGCGCGGTTCGGCGAGCTGACGACCGCGCACCCGACGGTCAACACCGGCTCCGGGCGGGTGCTGCGGGTCACCGCCAACGCCGGGATGGCGGCCAACGCGTGGCACACCGACGTCACCTTCGTCGACCGGGTCCCGGCGATCTCGGTGCTCCGCGCGGTCACCCTGCCGCCCTACGGTGGCACCACGATCTGGGCGAACACCGCGGCCGCCTACGACCGGCTCCCGGCGCCGCTGAAGGCGCTGGCCGATGCGCTGTGGGCGGTGCACACCAACTCCTACGACTACGCCCAGCGCGACGAGGAGCACGAGCAGCCCGACGCCAACTACTCCCGCGACGACTTCGCCTCGGTCCACTTCGAGACCCGGCACCCGGTCGTCCGCGTCCACCCCGAGACGGGGGAGCGGACGCTGGTCCTGGGCAGCTTCGTCAAGGAGTTCGACGGGCTCACCTCCACCGAGTCGATCCACCTGTTCAACCTTCTCCAGGACCGGGTCACCAAGCTCGAGAACACCATCCGCTGGGCCTGGCAGCCCGGCGACGTGGCGATGTGGGACAACCGCGCCACCCAGCACTACGCGGTCGCCGACTTCGACCACCACCCGCGCGAGATGCGCCGGGTCACGGTCGCGGGTGACGTACCGGTCTCGGTCGACGGGCGGCGCTCGGAGGTCCTCCAGGGCGACGCGCGGGCCTACAGCCGCTTGGACGAGCTGATCTCCTGACCCGTTCCGGGTTCACGTGGTCACGATGATGTCCGCTCGGGCGGCGGTCAGGTCGTGGGCGAAGTGCTCGGTCTCGGCCGCTGCCCAGGCGTCCCAGTGGGGTGCGAAGGTGTCGCCGTCGCGGTCGATGCCGCGTCGCTTGCGATCGTCCTCGGGCGCGTCGACCCAGGCGAGGGCCGTGCGGAAGCCGTCGTACGCCGCGGCGCCGCTGCCGACGCCCTCGATGACGAGGAGCGGGCTCGGCGGGACCAGCACGGTCTCGGCGAACTCGCGTGCGTGCCAGTCGTAGCGGCGGTAGGAGCCGGGGGCTCCCTCGACGAGGGGGAGGAGGATCGTCTCGAGCTGGGCGATGCCGTCGGCGAGGCCGTCCCAGCCGGCGTACAGGTCGTCCATGTGGACCACCGGGGCCTGGGTCATCTCGGCCAGGGCGGTGGCGAGCGTCGTCTTCCCGGAGCCGGCGGGGCCGTCGACGCAGATCAGCCGTCCGGGGCCGAGGGTGGCCGGACGGCTCATCGCGATCGTGAGGAGATCGGTTGCCGGCTCGTCGAAATAGAGCCGGAGGCCATCAGTGGAGTCGGTCAACTCAGGAGATGCCGTACTTCTTCAAGATGTCGTTGACGTCGGCCATGTCGTCGTCATCGTCGTCGACCACCGGACCCTTGGCCGTCTTCGGCGCCGCGACCGAGGCCGGGCCTGCCGAGCCGGCGGGCGCAGCACCGGCAGCGCCCTTCCGGGCTGCGCGGCTCGGCTTCTCCTTGGTGGGCAGGAGGCGGGCGACGAAGATCAGCACGATCGCGAGCGCGGCGATGCCGAATCCGATCCAGACGGTCGGGCTGAAGACCAGGCGCGCGGCCCAGTCGGCGACCGCGTCGACGATCCGGCCGCCGGCGCGCAGCAGTCCGGTCAGGTAGGCCGCCGGAGCGAGCAGCGTCCACCCGGCAGCCCTCACGCCGGCTCCGAGGCCGCGCCGTCGGAACGCGACCCAGGTCCAGATCGCGCCCAGAACGGTGAGCGCGGCGGCTAGTGCGAGGTAGGCGCCTTGGTCCATACCTGCAGTCTTCCACCGTCGTGGTCGTCTGACACCCGGACTGTCCCCGATATCGGCCCTGATGTCGCTCTGTTGTTGAATGGGGAGGCGATGAACGACAAACGACTCCTCGGCACGGCATTTCCCGGCGACACCGGCGAGACCAGCCCTGAGGTCGCGACCGTGATGAGGTCGTACGCCGCGGGCCAGGCCACGCACGCCGATGTGCTCACGACCCTTGCCGCTGCCCGGGTGCTCGTCCCGGTCGTGGCGGTGCTCGGGGAGGTCGAGGTCGACGAAGCCGGTCTGGCCCACGACAAGACCTCCGACATGGCCACCGTGCTGCTCACCGGCGCCGACGGGCGGCAGGCGCTGCTCGGGTTCACCGGCACCGCGCCGCTGCAGGCCTGGCAGGCCGACGCCCGCCCGGTTCCGGTCTCGCTGCGAGACGCGGCTCAGGCAGCCGTCCATGACGGCGCCGACGCGCTCGTGCTCGATCTCGCCGGCCCGGTCCCGTTCGCGATCGAGGGCGATGACCTGCAGAAGGTGGCCGAGGGCTGGCAGCTGGCGACCGTCGGGCCGCGTACGGCCTGGGTGCGACCCTGAGGATCGGGCATGGCCCTGAGGATTGGGTGCCGCAGGGAATGTTGCAGTAGTGTTCCGTGTTGACCGATCAGCCGACGTACGCCGTCGGTTTGATCCAACAAGCGGAGATCACGACAGCGTTCTCCCACCCGCATCGACCGCCCAGCAACAAAGGTCGTCGGGTCCGGTCCCGAAGACAGTGGCCCCAGAATCTTAGAGGCCCATGGATTCGGTGGTGCGAGCCCGATGGTGGGTGAGCGTCATGACTGGCTTCCGCTTGTAACAATCCAGCGGGAGCTTTTTTTGATTTCCGGACCGCCCGTGCACGCGGCCCGGAAGCCGAGATCCAGAGCCTCCGCAGCCACAACAACTGGAGGACACATCAGCACTGAGCTTCGTATCAACGACCGGATCCGGGTTCCCGAGGTCCGCCTCGTTGGTCCCAACGGAGAGACGGTCGGCATCGTGCCGACCCCTGACGCGCTGCGCCTGGCCCAGGAGGCCGACCTCGACCTGGTCGAGATCGCCCCGCAGGGCAAGCCGCCGGTCTGCAAGCTCATGGACTACGGGAAGTTCAAGTACGAGAACGCCCAGAAGGCCCGTGAAGCCCGTCGAAACCAGACGAACGTGATCATCAAGGAGATGAAGCTTCGTCCGAAGATCGACAAGCACGACTACGAGACCAAGAAGGGTCACGTCGTGCGGTTCCTCAACGCTGGGGACAAGGTGAAGATCACGATCATGTTCCGCGGTCGTGAGCAGCACCGTCCCGAGCTCGGCTTCCGCCTGCTGCAGCAGCTGGCCGACGACGTCCAGGAGCTGGGCTTCGTCGAGTCCTCGCCGAAGCAGGACGGCCGCAACATGATCATGGTGCTCGGCCCCCACAAGAAGAAGGCCGACGCCAAGGTCGAGGCCAAGGAGGCCAAGGAGGAGAAGGCAGCCGAGCGCGCTGCCGACGAGGCCGCCGAGAAGGCGGAGCGTACGGCCGCGAATGCTGCCCGTCCGGCCTCCACCCCGAAGCCGAAGCGGCGCTCGGAGAACCTCGACCCCGACATCGACCTCTGACCGGTCGATCCACTGACTTCCGCCGCCGCGGCGCCCCGTGACCGGCCGGACGACGAGAGAAGGAAGAACTATGCCGAAGAACAAGACCCACTCCGGTTCCAAGAAGCGCTTCAAGGTGACCGGTTCCGGGAAGATCCAGCGCTTGCAGGCCGGCCGTAAGTCCGGCGCTGCGTTCGCCTCCGCGCCGACGACCGGCTCGCGCAAGAAGCACCGTCGCAACGCCGGTCTGGTGGAGCTCGCCCCCGCCGACGTCAAGCGCGCGAAGAAGCTGCTCGGTCGCTGAGCGATCACCCGAAACTTTCCCTAGCATTCAAGGAGCACTGAAATGGCACGCGTCAAGCGCGCAGTGAACGCTGCGAAGAAGCGTCGCACCACCCTCGAGCGGGCCTCCGGTTACCGGGGCCAGCGCTCGCGCCTCTACCGCAAGGCGAAGGAGCAGGTCACCCACTCGCTGGTCTACTCCTACAACGACCGCCGCAAGAACAAGGGCAACTTCCGCAAGCTGTGGATCCAGCGGATCAACGCCGCGGCGCGTGCCGAGGGCATGACCTACAACCGCTTCATCCAGGGTCTCAACCTGGCCGGCATCGAGGTCGACCGCAAGATCCTCGCCGAGCTCGCCGTCAACGACGTGGCCGCGTTCAATGCGATCGTCGCCCAGGCCAAGGCCGCTCTGCCGGAGGACGTCAACGCCCCGGCGAACGCCTGAGCTTGCGTTTGAAACGACGCCCCCACCGGCCGCTGTGCCGGGCTGGGGGCGTCGTTCTCTGTTGCGACGTGGGAGTCTTCGTCAGTGAATGAGTCGGGGGAGAACGTGAAGCTGTCCGCGGGGAACGCCCGCCTCAAGGAGATCCGCAAGCTCGCACGACGTGCGGTGCGCTCGGAGCGGCGGGTCTTCCTGGCCGACGGGCCGAAGGCCGTCGAGGGCGCGCTCGGGGTTCCTGGTTGCGTGCAGGAGATCTTCGCGACCGAGGCCGGAGCGGAGACGTACGCCTCGCTGCTGGCCGACCAAGCGGTCACGCTGGTCGAGGACCGAGCGATGGCCGGCCTCTCCGACTCGGTGACTCCCGCCGGGGTGGTGGCACTGTGCCGGTTCCTCGACGTGGCGCTCGGCGACATCGCGGGTCCGCTCGTGGTGATCTGTGCAGACGTACGTGATCCCGGCAACGCCGGCACCGTCATCCGCTGCGCGGACGCGGCCGGTGCGTCCGGGGTCATCCTGGCCGGCGACTCGGTCGACCTCTACAACCCCAAGACCATCCGGGCCTCGGTCGGCTCCGCCTTCCACCTCCCGATCGCGATCGAGCGGGACCCGCTGGTCGCGGTCAAGGCAGCCAAGGCCGCCGGTCTGACCGTCCTGGCTGCCGACATGCACGGCACCGCCGACCTCTTCAGCGCTGACGCGCTCCTCGCCCGGCCCACCGCCTGGCTGATGGGCAACGAGGCCTGGGGCCTCCCGCCCGAGCTCGCCGCCGAGGCCGACGAGATCGTGAGCATCCCGATCTTCGGCAGGGCCGAGTCGCTCAACCTCTCCACCGCCGCCGCCCTCTGCCTCTACGCCAGCGCGAAGGCCCACCACTCGGCTTGACCTTCAACTCGCGTGAAGGACGATGGTTGCGGCATGGACGAGCCACTGTTGACGATCGGGGCGTTCGCGCGGGCGGTGGGCCTGACCGCGAGCGCGCTGCGGCATTACGACGAGTGCGGGTTGCTGGTGCCGGCGGAGGTCGACTCCGGGACGGGCTATCGCTACTACACGCCCGAGCTCGCCGACCGGGCCCGGCTGATCGTGGGCATGCGGGAGGCCGGGGTGCCGATCGAGACGATGCGGGTGGTGCTCGACTCGCCGGCCGGCGAGGCCAGGGCCGCGCTGGCGGAGTTCCTCGAGGACCAGAGCGCGCGCACGGCGCGGGCCGAGGAGGCCGTACGCGGCGTGCTGGCCGCCGTCGACGCGGGGCCTGCCGCGAGGCCGGCGCTCGTCGAGCTGCCCGGTCCCGTGCTGGCCGCGGCGATCCGGCAGGTGCGGCACGCGGCGGAGTCCGATCCGGCCTCCGAGCTCGCCTCTGTCCTGATCGACGTCGGTGGCGATGGCGTGGACGTGGTGGCGACCAACCGCTACTGGATGGCGGTGCGGGAGCTTCCTGCGGCCGCCGAGGGCGACGGCGGCAGGGCGGTCCTGTCCCTGCCGGACGCGGCCGCACTGGCCGACCGGCTGGACGCGATCGCCGGCGCCGAGCTGCGCATCGCCGACGGCACCCTGACTCTCGCCGGGCAGGAGCTGGGTCGCGACACCACCTACCCGGCGCACCGGCTCGTGCTGGCCGGCCTGGAGCCGCCCGTCACCCGCGCGGTGCTCGCCAAGGCTGACCTGCTCGCGGGTCTCGACGCGGCCGCGTACGCCGAGGTCGACCTCTTCCTCGGCGACCCGACGCGGCTCCGCTCGCCGCACACCGCCGAGCAGAGCGACGTACGCGGCGTGGTCACCGGCCCGCCCAGCCGGCTCCGGCTCGGCACGGCCCTGTTCGGCCGCGCCCTGGCAGCGTGCCTGGGCGACGAGATCCAGCTGGCCGTGACCGCGCCGGACCGGCCGGTGGTGGTGACCTCGCCCTACCAGCCCGGGTTCACCGCGCTGGTCATGCCCGTGCGACACGACTCCGCGGGCTGAGTCCGTGGGAGTGGCCCAGGGCCGGGGGTTCCGCCCCTGGCTGGCAGCGTCGACCGCATCGGTCTTCGGCGACTCGGTGACCTTCTTCGCGCTCGGCTGGGCGGCGGCGGGCTTCGGCGCCGACGCGGCCAGCCTGGTGCTGACCATCGAAGGGATCCCGCTCGCGGTACTGGTGCTCGCCGGGGGAGTGCTGGCCGACCGGATCGGGATCCGGCGGACGATGGCCGCCTGCGACGCCGCGATGGTGCTGGTCATGGCCGCGTTCGCGGTCGGCGCGATCGACGGTGCGGGACTGTGGATGCTGGTCGCGGTCGGTGCCCTCTCGGGCACCATCCAGGCCCTGCGGCGACCCGCTGAGGGAGTCTTCCCGCGGCTGTTCGGGGCAGAGGACCTGGACCGGCGGATGGCGCTGGTCGGCTCGGCCCACCAGATCGCCCGCGCCGCGGGACCCGCGGCCGGCGGCTTCCTGATCGGCCACGGGGGCCTGCCGCTGACGGCCGGCCTGGACGCGGCCACCTACGCCATCGTCCTCGTCGCGCTCCTCCTGGTCCGGCCACCGCACGAGCCGGCTCCCGAGGCCGGCCAGGGTTCGGTCTGGCGCAGCCTGGCCGACGGTGCGAGGACGGCGGTGCGCACACCTGGGGTCGTCCCTGTCTTGGTCGCCATCACCGGGCTCGCCTCGACGGTGCTCCCGCTGGTCATGCTCGCGCTGCCGCTCGCCGGCCGCGAACGTGGCTGGACGGCCGCCGAGACGGGGCTCGTCTCCGGCGCCTGGGTGGCCGGGGGACTGGTGATGACCCTCGCCGTCGCCCGCTACGGCGCGCCGCGCGCACCCGTCGCGGTCGCCGGCCCGGTGCTGGCGGCCGGCGGAGTCGTCCTGCTGGCGGTGCGTACGGAGATCTGGGCGGGGATCCTCGCGGTCGGCCTCGTCGGCGTCGGCACCACCATGCTGACCTCCTACCTCCTCCCGGCCTACGTCGCCCGCACCCCGCCGGAGATGCTCGCCAGGTTCTCGAGCCTGACCCAGCTGGCCCAGACCGGCCCGGCCCTGCTCGCGACACCGCTGCTGGGTGTGGCAGCCGGGATCGACGTACGCCTGGCTCTTGCGATCATCGCCGCGCTGCTCCTGGCCACGGTGCCGGCCGCTGCCCGGGTCGCCCGGCTGTCTCGCCCGATACCCCAGAGGGTCTGATACACGAAAGGTAAATCTGTTTCACTCGGGATGCGGAGGTTCTCGCGGGGCGATCCGAAGGAGCACGGCATGACGAACGTGAGCAGACGACGACTGTTGGCCTCGGGCGGCGCGGTGGCGGCCGCGGGCGCGACCTTCCCGCTGTGGACGTGGTCGCCGAGCGCCTCGATCGCGGGCACCGGGGACGGGCTGGATCCTGAGTACGTCTGGGACGTCCGTGCCGACCCGGTCATCGAGCGTCTCTACGGCGAGGGCATCGACAGGGTCGCCGAGGTCAACGAGATCCTGAAGGGCTGGACCACCAACGACCAGCCCGTTCCCGACGGGCTGCCGGCCTATCTGGCCGACTTCATCGAGGAGGCGCGCCGCCTCCCGACCTGGGCCGACCAGGGGAAGCTGCAGCTGGCCGGCACGTTCAACGAGGAGAGGTACGGCTTCTTCCTCGCGCTCCTCTACACCCTCGGCAGCGGCCTGATCAGCTGCGCCATCAAGCGTGAGGCGTGGTCGGTCTACTACTCCTACGGCGGCGCGAACATGCGCGACCGGATCGCCAAGACGACCGTGCTCGGCTACGACGTGATGGATGCCCAGGGCTGGACCGCCTCCGGCCGGCTGATGGTCGACTCGGTCAAGACCCGGATGGTCCATGCCGCCGTGCGCCATCTGCTGCCGCAGTCATCGCACTGGCGAGGCGTCGGCGCCGGCCAGGAGATCCCGATCAGTCAGGCCGACATCCTGGTCACCTTCCACAGCCTCGGCACCTGGGTGATGAAGAAGTTCACCGAGTGGGACATCGCGCCGAGCAAGGAGCTCGCCGACGCCTTCCTGCACGCCTGGAACGTCGACCTCCATCTCCTCGGCGTGCAGGAGCAGTATCTGCCGAAGGACTGGGCCGCGGCGTACGCGCAGTACGACCAGGTGATGGGGCCCGCGACGGGCGGCACCCGGGAGGGTGCCGAGCTCGCCCAGGCGCTGCTCGACGCCGTGATCGGCGAGGGCAACCCGCTGTTGCGCCACGAGCTGGAGTCGCTGGGGCGCTACGTGATCGGGGATGCGTACGCCGACATGATCGCCTTCGACGAGGACCCGGTGCTCGCGCCCGTCTGGGCGGCGGCGGTGCCGCTGCTGGTGACCTCGTACCAGAGCACGGTCCCCAACATCCCGCTCGTCTCCAACCTGCTCCCCGAGGCGGTGCACACCTTCATCAAGATCTACTTCTCGCCCGGTGACCCGGCGCCGATCACGCTGCCGCTGAGCAATCGGCCGGAGTAGCGGCCCTGGGCCGCCGGTCGGTCTAGGGTGGCGGCGTGGACGCCCGAGAACTCGCCGATGCCCTGCCCGACGGTGTCGTCGTCGCCGACGCGGATGGCGCGGTCGTCCTGGTCTCCGCCCTGGCCGCGCGGATGCTCGGCGTGGACCCGGTCTCGAGCCTGGGGAAGCCGCTGGGTGACGTACTCAGGCTGAGCAACACCGAAGGGCAGACCTGGGCCGAGGCCAACCGGCCCTACGACACCCTGCGGACCGTCACCGGTACCCCGGAGCAGGCCTGGCTGCTGCCCGACGGCACCGAGGTCCTGGTCGTCTCGACGATCCGGCGCCCGTCCCTGGACGCGGAGGTCGACCAGGTCTCGATCTCGCTGCGCTCGGGCCGGGGCCGCAAGCGCCTGGACCGGGAGCGGTCCGACCTGGTCGCCACCGTCGCCCACGAGCTGCGCTCGCCGCTGACCGGGGTCAAGGGGTTCGTCCAGGCGCTCCTGAACCGGTGGGACCGGCTCAACGACGATCAGAAGAAGCTGATGCTCAAGACGGTCGCCTCCGACTCCGACCGGCTCTCCCGGCTGATCGCCGAGCTCCTCGACGTGGCCCGGATCGACACCGGGCGGCTGCAGCTCTACCCGCGCGCCAGCGACGCGACGGTGCTGGTCACCCGGGTGGTCGAGTCGGTGCGCTCGGCCACCTCCCGGCCGATCGAGCTCGACATCTCCGCCGGCGAGGACGAGCTCGAGATCCACGCCGATCCGGACAAGTTCACCCAGGTCGTCACCAACCTCGTCGAGAACGCCGTACGCCACGGAGACGGCGTCGTCACGGTGAGCCTGGGTGTGCGGCCCGACGACCCCGACCAGGTCCTGCTGGTCGTCGAGGACGGCGGCGAGGGCATCCCCGTCGAGCTGCGGCAGCGCGTGTTCACCAAGTTCTGGAAGCACGGTGCCCGCGGTGGCTCGGGTCTCGGGCTCTACATCGTCGGCGGCCTCACCCGCGCCCACGGCGGCTCGGTCACGATCGCCGACGCCGATGGCGGCGGCGCCCGCATCGAGGTCGGCTGGCCCAGGACGGACTCGTCGGCCTGAGCGACCCGAGTCTGGCGCTGTGGCGTAGATCACGACCCCTTAAATAGGCATTACAGATTCCGAATTAGTAGTCTGCTGATGTGCAGCTGACCCGGTTCACCGATCTGGCCCTGCGGATCGTGATGCGGCTCTCCGTCCTCGAGGAGGGGGAGAGCTCCACCACGGTCGCTCTGGCCGAGCAGCTCCATGTACGTCCCACCCATGCCGCGAAGGTCGTCACCGCGCTCGGCCGCCTCGGCGTGGTCGAGACCAGGCGGGGGAGGACGGGCGGGCTGTCCCTGGCCGCGACTGCCCGGGATACCTCCGTCGGCTGGATCGTCCGCGAGCTCGAGGGCCCCGGCGAGGTGGTCGAGTGCGACGGAGCCGAGCCCTGTCCGCTGCGCACGGGCTGCCGACTGCGGGGCGCTCTGCGGCAGGCGCAGGAGGCGTTCTACGCGACCCTCGACCCCCTCACTATCGGCCATGTCGCCGCGGCGCCGACGCGCGCCCTACTGCTTTCGATCGGCTCGGGTCCGAGCGACTGATCCCATCCACCCACATCAACACGACGACGAAGGAGTCCCTCGTGATGTTGTCCCCTGCCTCTACCGAGGTCGTCCGCGCCACCCTGCCCGTCATCGGGGCGGCGATCGGCGAGATCACCCCGATCTTCTACCGCCGCATGTTCGCCGCCCACCCGGAGCTGGAGCGCGACCTGTTCAACCGTGGCAACCAGGCCCAGGGCGACCAGCAGCGTGCGCTCGCCGGAGCCATAGCGGCGTACGCCACCCTGCTGGTGGCCGAGGACGGCCCCGACCCGCGGGCGGTGCTCGCCCGGATCGCGCACAAGCACGCCTCGCTCGGGATCCGCGAGGAGCAGTACCCGATCGTCCACGAGCACCTCTTCGCCGCCATCGTCGAGGTCCTCGGCAGCGCCGTCACCCCGGAGATCGCCGCCGCCTGGGACGAGGTCTACTGGCACATGGCCGAGAGCCTGATCGCGATCGAGAACGACCTCTACGCCGCCGCCGGCGTGACGCCCGAGACGGTGTTCCGCCGGCTGGTCGTGACGAGCCGGGTGCAGGAGTCGCCCGACACGGTCTCCTTCGTCCTGGCCGCCCCGGACGGCTCGGCGCTGCCGCCGGCCCGTCCCGGCCAGTACGTCTCAGTCGCCGTGCGCCTGCAGGACGGTGCGCGCCAGATCCGGCAGTACAGCCTCACCCGAGCGGCGCGGGCCAGTGCATGGGGAATCTCCGTCAAGGCGATCCGGGGGCACCGCGAAGGCGACGCGATCGCACCTGCGGGCGAGGTCTCCACCTTCCTGCACGGCAACCTCTTCGAAGGCGATGAGATCGAGGTCTCCGCGCCGTTCGGCGAGCTCACCCTGCCCGAGCACGAGGCGCCGCTGGTGCTGATCTCGGCGGGCATCGGGATCACCCCGATGATCGGCTTCCTGCACCACCTGGTCCACACCGAGTCCGACCGGAATGTGTTGGTGCTGCACGCCGACCGCTCCCTGGCCAACCACGCGCACCGGGTCGAGGCCACCGAGCTCGTCGAGTCGCTGCGCGGGGCCACGCAGCTTCGCTGGTACGAGGATCTCGGCGCCCGGGAGGCTGATGAGGTGCTCCGTGCTGGCCGGATCGACCTCGACGGTGTCGAGCTGCCGGGCGAGGCCGAGATCTACCTGTGCGGCCCGGTGCCGTTCATGGCCGGCGTGCAGGCCGCGCTGCGCCAGCGTGGTGTCGCCGACGACCGGATCCACTACGAGGTCTTCGGCCCGGACGCGGGGCTCGCCTCGGCATGATGGATCTTCTCACCGCGACAGCCTGGCTGTTGCGGTGCTGCTCGCCCGGCTCGTCTGCGTAGGCTCCGCTCTGACCCGGCGCTTGGTGATGTGGCAGTTGCGCCGGGTCAGGGGCGGGAGCGGGCGAGCAGGAAGATGAAGTACGGCGCACCGATGAGCGCGACGACCAGGCCCGCGGGGATCTGGGCAGGGCTGATCGCGGTGCGGCCGATGGCATCGGCGACCACGAGGAGCAGCGCCCCGACCAGGAGGGCGACCGGGACGACCCGCGCGCTGCGCCCGCCGACGAGAGCGCGCGCGATGTGCGGCGCGACCAGGCCGACGAAGCCGACGACACCGACGGCGGAGACCGCCATCGCGGTGAGCACCGCGGCGGTCAGCAGGATCAGCAGGCGCACCCGTTCCGAGGAGACGCCGACCAGCCGGGGCGTGTCGTCGTCCAGCGTGAGCAGGTCGAGCTCGCGACGTACGACGAAGGCGATCGGAATCGCGACGGCCAGCGCCACCGCGACCGGGACGACCTGCTCCCAGCTGCGACCGTAGGTCGAGCCGGAGAGCCAGGTGTAGATCCGCGGCGTGTCCCACGGGTTGGAGCGCACCAGCAGGAAGGTGCTGAGCGAGACCGACCCGTACCAGACGCCGATGCCGATGAGCACCAGCCGGTCGGTGTCGATGCCGCCTCGCCAGGCCAGGCCGTAGACGACTCCGAAGGCGACGAGCGCTCCGACGGTCGCGGCGATGAGCATGGTGGTCGTCGAGGCCGCGGCCGAGCTGCCACCGCTCCAGCCCGAGGAGAGGCCGGTCACCACGATGACCGCGCCCACGCCGGCGCCGCCGGTGATGCCCAGGATCCCGGGCTCGGCCAGCGGGTTGCGGCAGGTGGCCTGGACGAACGTGCCGGCCAGAGCGAGCGCCCCACCGGCGAGTACGGCCGCGGCGACCCGGGGGGCACGCTCGTCGAGAGCGAACTGGACCAGCGGGATGCCCTCGCCCTGAAGCCAGGCGACGATGTCGCCGGTGTAGAGCCACTGATGCCCGGCGAGCAGGCCGACGACGGTGGCACCGACGGTCAGTGCGAGCAGCAGGACGAGCACCACCAGGAACCGGAGCCGGCTGCGGATGGTGACGGTGGCGCCGGGTGGCCGGCGGGTGGGACCGGAGTCGCGTCCGCCACGGGCGAGGAGCACCATCACGACCGCACCGGCGATCGTCGTCGTCACGCCGGTGGGCACCGACATGGCCTCGTCCGCACCGAGCACCGCCCGTACGAGAACGTCCGCCACGACCACGACGAGGGCGCCCACCAGACCGGCGGCCGGGATCAGGACGGCGTGCCGGTTCAGCGCCGGCACGAGCCGGCCGAGCAGGCGGACCAGGACCGGGGCGCAGAGCCCGACGAAGCCGATCGGCCCCGCCAGCGTCACCGACGCCGAGGTGAGCAGCACCGCGAGCACGGTCCCGATCGCCCGCGTCGAGCGGACTGGTACGCCGAGGACCGAGGCGGCGTCGTCGCCTGCCGAGAGCAGGTCGAGCCGGCGGGCGAGCAGCAGGCCGCAGACGGTCGCCACCACGACCACCGGTGCCACCTGCCAGAACGCCTGCAGCCCGAGCTGGCTCAGCGATCCGCTGCCCCAGGCGAACAGGCTCGTGGTCTCCTCGGAGTAGAGGATGAGCAGCGTCGACGTAGCGGCCTGGAGCGCGAGCGCCACCGCCGAGCCGGCCAGGATCAGCCGGGTCGTCGAGGTGCCCGCGCCGCCGGCCAGGGCGAGGACGATCCCGGCGGCGACGAGGCCGCCGAGGAAGGCCGTGATGCCAGAGGCCCACAGCGGGACCGACAGGCCGAACGCGGCGACCAGGGTCACCGCGAAGTAGGCGCCGCCGGTCACCGCCAGGGTGTCGGGGGCAGCCATCGCGTTGCGCGCGAGCGACTGCAGGAGGGCCCCGGCGACGCCGAGGGCGAACCCGACCGCGATCCCCGCCGCGAGGCGGGGGATCCGCGACCCGGTGATGATCTCCATCGTCGACGCGGTCGCGCCATGGGACTGCTCACGCCCGAGCAGCGCGTCGAGGAAGTCGGCGGGCCCGACGCCCGAGGTGCCCTGGGTGAGGTGCCAGGACGCGGTCAGCAGCAGCCCGGCGAGCAGGCACAGGAGGACGACAGAGGCGCCTCCGGCGCCCGCTCGCGGGGCCTTGAGGGCATCGGTCACTTGAGCAGGTCGACGTACGCGTCCAGGACCTGCTCGGCCGAGCGGGGTCCGCCGAAGGTCCAGATGCCCTCGGGGAAGGCGTGGGTGCGGCCCTCGCTGACGGCCGGGATCGACTTCCAGACCTTGTTCTTGGCCAGCTCGGCGTTGATGTCGCCCGCGGGGTCGACGGTTCCGGTGTGGAAGAAGGTGGCGTCGCCGAGGGTGGTCATGCCCTCGATGTCGGTCTGCCCGAGGCCGTACGCCGGGTCGACCTCGCCGGTCCAGGCGTTCTTCAGCCCGATCTCCTCGCCGAGCTCACCGATCAGCGAGCCCTGGCCGAACGGGCGGATCGCCACGTTGGCGCCGTCGATCCAGCCGTCGAAGTAGACGAACTCGGTGCCCGCGGCGTCCGCCTCCGCGACCGCCTTCTTCGAGGCGGCGAGCTTGTCCTCGAACTCGCCGACGACCTTCTCCGCCTGCTCCTCGCGGCCGGTCGCTTCGGCGATCATCTCGAAGGTGGTCACCATGTTGGCGACGGGGTCCTTGGCGTCCGCGCCCTTGGTGGCGAGGACGGGGACGTCGTACTTGGCGAGCTGCTTGAGGATCTCGTCCTCGGCGGTGTAGGCCTCGACGACGATCAGGTCGGGGTTGGTGCCGAACAGGGTCTCCAGGTTCGGCTCGCCCCGGGTGCCGACCTCGGTGGCGCTCTCGGGAAGCTCCTCCGCGGTGTCCCAGGTGCGGAAACCCTTGCCGTCGGCGACCGCGACCGGGTCCACGCACAGGCTGAGGAGATCCTCGGTCTGCTGCCACTCCAGGACCGCGACCCGCTCGGCGGGCTTGTCGAGCTCGATCTTGTTGCCGAAGGAGTCGGTGAGGCTGACCGGACCGCTGGAGGTCGCGACACCCTCGCAGCCGGCGGAGGCCTTCTTCTCGGGCTCGCCGGACTCGGCTGCGGTCGTCGTCTGTCCGCAGGCGGCCAGCATCAGGGCGCCGGCCGCTGTCAGGGCAGCAGTGGTCGTACGTCGAAACATCGTCTTTCCTCTTCGTGTCCGCCGGCGTCAGAGCCGGGCGTGATGCCTGCCGCGTGGCTCGACCCGGACGCGCCCGGACTCCAGATCGGAGGTCACCTCGATCGGGAGCCCGTACACCTCAGAGAGGTGTTCGGCGGTGAGCACGTCAGCGGGTTCGCCGGCGGCGTGCACATCGCCGTGGTGCAGCAGTACGACCTGGTCCGCCACTGCGGCGGTCTGGTTCAGGTCGTGCAGGACGACGCCGATGGCCGTCCCGTGGTGGTCCGCGAGATCGCGGACCAGGTCAAGGATCTCGACCTGGTAGCGCAGGTCGAGATGGTTGGTGGGCTCGTCGAGGAGCAGCACGCCGGTGTCCTGGGCCAGGCAGCTGGCCAGCCAGACGCGCTGTAGCTCGCCACCGGAGAGCTGGTCGACGGCCCGGTCCGCCATCGCGGCGGTCCCGGTGAGCTCCATCGCTCGGTCGATGCTCGCCAGGTCCTCCTCCGTCAGGGCGGCGAACCGCCGGCGGTGGGGATGGCGCCCGAATCCGACGACGTCGCGCACGGTCAGGCCGGAGGGGTGCGGGCGGGACTGGGAGAGCAACGTGACCTTGCGCGCGAACGCACGGGCGTTCAGCGGCGCGCTGTCGGCCCCCTCGAGCTGGACCGACCCGGAGGTCACCCGATGCAGCCGGGCCAGGGAGCGCAGCACGGTCGACTTTCCGGAGCCGTTCGGCCCGATCAAGGCGGTGACGCGCCCCGACTCGAGGCCGATCGAGACGCCATGGACCACGGTCGCGCGGGCATAGCCGAGGACGAGGTCATGACCGGAAAGGGCAGGAGGCATGAGGTGAGGCTAGCCTAACTAATTCCGAGGCTGTCCAGAGGGGCCCACCATTCGGTCGGCTAAATCTGGTCCGGCGACACCCTTCACCGGTTACCGGTTCGCGTCACGGGCCGCCGGATTCCTAGACTGTCGCTCACACACTCGATGCGACGAAAGCCAGTGATGTCCGGTCCCAACACCGACTATGACCCGGTAGAGGTCACCCCCTTGAAGGCTGAGGAGGTCGAGGCCGCGCGCGACGCCGCGCTGAAGGCCATCGACGCCGCGACCAGTCTCGAGGAGCTCAAGCAGGCACGGCTCGATCACGCCGGCGACCGTTCGCCGCTGGCCCTGGCCAACCGCGAGATCGGCGCGCTGCCGCCGGCGGCGCGCAAGGATGCCGGCCAGCGCGTCGGCAAGGCGCGCGGCGCGGTCAACCAGGCGCTCGCGGCGCGGCAGAAGGTGCTCGAGGCCGAGCACGAGGCGCGGATGCTGGTCGAGGAGACCGTCGACGTGACGCTCCCGACCGACCGGCTCCCGGCTGGTGGGCGGCACCCGCTCACCACCGGCGCCGAGTACATCGCCGACATCTTCGTGGCGATGGGCTGGGAGGTCGCCGAGGGTCCGCTCATCGAGGCCGAGTGGCTCAACTTCGACGCCCTCAACCTGGGCCCGGACCACCCGGCCCGCACCATGCAGGACACGTTCTGGACCGAGCCGGCCGAGAACCATGTCGTTCTCCGGACCCACACCAGCCCGGTCCAGGCGCGCACCATGCTGACCCGCGAGGCGCCGATCTACGTGGTCTGCCCGGGACGCGTCTTCCGCACCGACGAGTACGACGCGACCCACTCGCCGATGTTCCACCAGGTCGAGGGCCTCGCCATCGACGAGGGCATCTCGATGGCGAACCTGAAGGGCACCCTGGACCACTTCGCCACCCAGATGTTCGGCGAGGGCATCGTGACCCGGTTCCGGCCGTCGTACTTCCCCTTCACCGAGCCCTCGGCGGAGGTGGACCTGACCTGCTTCGTCTGCCGTGGCGCACAGGTCGTGGACGCCGGAGACGGCCAGCTCGTCACCTGCCGCACCTGCAAGGGCGAGGGCTGGATCGAGTGGGGCGGCTGCGGGATCGTGAACCCGCGCGTGCTGGTCGCGTGCGGTGTCGACCCGGAGAAGTACAGCGGCTTCGCGTTCGGCATGGGCATCGACCGCACCCTGATGTTCCGCACCGGACTGTCCGACCTGCGCACCCTCTTCGAGGGTGACGTCCGGCTTACTACTGCATTCGGGAGTGAACTGTGAAGGCCCCCCTCTCCTGGATCAAGGAGTACGTCGACCTGCCGGAGGGTCTCGGCATCGAGGAGATCACCGACCGGCTGACCGCGCTCGGCCTCAAGCTGGAGGCGATCGAGACCTCCGGCGCGGGCATCGAGGGGCCGCTCGTGGTCGGCCAGGTGCTGACCCAGGTGCCCGAGCCGCAGAAGAACGGCAAGACGATCAACTGGTGCACCGTCGACGTGGGCGACGCCAACGGCACCGGTGAGCCGCAGGGGATCGTCTGCGGAGCGCACAACTTCAAGCCGGGCGACAAGGTCGTCGTGATCCTGCCCGGTGGCGTGCTGCCCGGGAACTTCCAGATCTCGGCCCGGAAGACCTACGGCCACATCTCGGCCGGAATGATCTGTTCCGCGCGCGAGCTCGGGCTGGGGGAGGAGGCCGACGGCATCATCGTGCTGCCCGCCGACGCTCCCGCGCCTGGCACCGACGCCCGCGAGGTGCTCGGGCTCGGCGAGGAGGTCATCGAGTTCGAGATCAACCCGGACCGTGCCTACGCCCTGTCGATGCGCGGCATCGCGCGGGACGCGGCGCTCGGCTTCGACGTACCGTTCCACGACCCGGCGCAGCGAGACGTTCCGCTCGCCAACGGCGACGGTTACCCGGTGAGAATCGAGGACGAGACCGGCTGCGACTACTTCGTCGCTCGCACGGTGACCGGGTTCGACCCGACCGCTCCGACACCCGAGTTCATCAAGAAGCGCCTCGAGCAGGTCGGAGTGCGCTCGATCTCGCTGGGCGTTGACATCACCAACTATGTGATGTTCGAGCTGGGTCACCCGATCCATGCCTACGACAAGGCCAAGGTGACTGGCCCGATCGTGGTCCGCCGGGCGCATGAGGGCGAGAAGCTCACCACCCTGGACGACACCGTGCGCGAGCTCGACCCCGAGGACCTCGTCGTCTGCGACGACACCGGCCCGATCGGGCTGGGCGGCGTGATGGGTGGCGCCTCCACGGAGATCTCCGAGGCCACCACGGACGTGCTTGTCGAGGTTGCCCACTGGGACCCGCGCTCGATGTTCCGCACCGGCCGCCGGCACAAGCTCACCAGCGAGGCCGGCAAGCGCAACGAGCGAGGCGTCGACCCGCTGCTGCCGCCGATCGCCGCCGATCGCGTCGTGGAGCTTCTGGTGGAGCACGGCGGCGGCGTCGTCGAGCCTGGTGTGACCGAGGTCGGTCCGGGCGCCTCGCCGGAGACCCGTAAGCCGCTGACCACGATCACGATCCCGACCTCGCTGCCTGCGAGGATCATCGGCATCGACCTCAGCGACGAGACCGTGGTCAAGTGTCTGGAGCTGATCGGGGCCCAGGTCAAGGTCGAGAACGACACACTCACCGCGACCGTTCCGACCTACCGTACCGACCTGAACGACCCCTACGACCTCGTCGAGGAGGTCGCCCGCATCGTCGGCTACGACAAGGTCCCCTCGGTGCTGCCGCGCCGGGCGACCGGTGGCGGCCTGACTCGCGCGCAGCAGCTGCGCCGCCGGATCGGGCGTGCCCTCGCCGGCGCCGGGCTGGTCGAGGTCGTCGACTTCCCGTTCGTGGGCGAGGCCGACTTCGATCGCCTCGGGATGCCCGCCGACGACGTGCTGCGGCACACGGTCAAGCTGGCCAACCCGCTCAGCAGCGAGGAGCCGGGCTACACCACGACGCTGCTCCCGGGCCTGCTCAAGGTCGCCGCCCGCAACGTCTCCCGAGGTCAGGACGGGGTCTCCCTCTTCGAGACCGCGACCGTCGCCTTCCCGGTCGACCAGGCCGCGCCGATCTACGGCGTCGACCGGCGTCCGACCGAGGAGGAGCTCGAGAAGCTGCTCGCCGCGATCCCGCGCCAGCCGCTGCATCTCGCCGTCGTGCTCGCCGGGGAGCGTGCGCGGGGCGGCTGGTGGGGTGCCGCCGAGACCGCGTCGTGGGCTGACGCCATCGACGTCGTACGCCGCCTGGGCACCGAGCTCGGAGTCCCTGTCGAGGTCGCCTCGGCCTCGCGGGCGCCGTGGCACCCGGGTCGCTGCGCGGTCGTCTCCGTCGACGGTGTCGAGTTCGGCCACGCCGGCGAGCTGCACCCCAACGTGTGCAAGGCGTTCGGGCTGCCGGCCCGTTCAGCAGCGGTCGAGATCGACCTGGACTTCCTGATCTCGAAGGTGCCCGCCACCGCTGCCGGCCCGGTCTTCTCGACCATGCCGGTCGCGAAGGAGGACGTCGCGCTGACGGTGTCCACCGACGTCACCGTGGCCGCCGTCGAGGCGGCGCTGCGCGAGGGAGCCGGCCCGCTCCTGGAGACCGTGCGGCTCTTCGACGTCTACGAGGGCGACCAGGTCGGCGAGGGCAAGAAGTCGCTCGCCTTCGCGCTGCGCTTCCGCGCTCCCGACCGCACGCTGAAGGCCGAGGAGACCGCGGCGGCCCGGGATGCGGCGGTCGCGAAGGCGGCCGAGCTCACCGGCGCCGTCCAGCGCTGAGGATCGACTGAACGAGGAGGGCCGCTCGCGCATCGTCGCGAGCGGCCCTCCTCGTCGCTATCCGCGGTCGCGGAGACCCATGCGGCGGGCCAGCGGCTCGGCGAGCTGCGGTGCGTACTGGCGTGACATGTGGGTGCCGTCGTAGTGGGTGATGGTGTCACCGACGACAGCGGGGCAGGAGCCGTCCCAGCAGAAGTAGGAGCTCATGTCGGCCACATCGACACCGACCTCCTCGGCGGCCCGGACCTGGACGTCGATCGACCGCTCCCGCGACTCGACCACGCCCATCAGGCAGTCGCCCAGCGTGGCGCCGGGCCGGGACAGGCACGTGCCGGCGTTGGTGTCGAAGCCCTGGATGTCCCGGATCAGCACCGTACGCTTCGTGTGCCTGTCCACCCGGCGCAGGAAGTCGGTGTAGGCAGGGTGCATCAGGTCGTCGATCTTGCGGCTCTCGCCGACCCAGTCGCCGTTCTCGTCGTAGACGCCCTGGATCGGCGGGGCGGTGGAGACCACGGTCAGGTCGGCGTCGAGACGCCTGTACTGCTTGAAGGCCCAGCGGTTGAAGTCGTCGCACTCGGTGTAGGGATCCTTCTCGCCACCTCGGTCGGTGGTGATGGAGGCGGAGACGCAGCGGTTCTTGACCAGGAAGTAGACCCGGTAGCCGTGCTCCTTCGCGATCTGGTTCAGCGTCGGGACCCAGTGCAGGGCGTGGGAGTTCCCGAAGACCACCATCGTCCGGTCGCCGCCGGGGTCGCCGTCGACGCACAGGTCGCGCTCGGAGTCGTCGGTGTAGTCGCACCGGGTGCGCCCCGGCTTGAGCGAGTCGAGCTCGGTGAGCGCCGGGCGCAGCTCGGTCGGGATCGGGGTGTCGTCACGCGCCGCGAGCACCGAGGCCCGCACCAGCGCCTCCTGCTCGTCCAGCGACGGCGGGGCGGCGGGTGCGCTGGCCAGCGTGATCGCCGGCTGGAAGGAGCCACGGGTGGCCTCGTAGTCGGCGTAGGCGGTGCCGCCGAACGCGATGGCCGCGACGAGCACGATGCTGACCGGGTAGAAGGTGAGCGCGCGCCGGGTCGGGCGCCAAAGCGCCCGTTCACGGAACGGCGCCTCGACGAGCCTGAAGGAGGCGTACGCCAGCACGAACGCGGCCGCGACGGCGGCTCCACGCTCGGGCCAGGTGAGGTCGCGCTGCAGGACGATCTCCGGCATCACCAGAAGCGGCCAGTGCCACAGGTAGAGCGAGAAGGACCAGTCGCCGATCGCCCGCATCGGCGCGAGCGACAGCAACCGGGCGCCGAGGGTGGTGTCACCCGCGGGCGTGGCGCCGGCCAGGATGACCGCCGCGGAGCCGAGCACCGGGAGCGCGGCGTGGTAGCCGGGGAACGGGGTGGACTCGTCGTAGGCCAGGCAAGCCCAGAGGATCGCGGCGAGGCCGCCGAGGACCAGGACCTCCCGGACCAGGGGCGTACCGGCTAGGTGTCGTATCACCCGGCCGCTGGTGACCAGGATCGCCAGGGCGGCGCCGATCCCGAGCTCCCAGGCTCGGGTGAGCGAGGAGAAGTAGGCCGCGGTCGCCTCGCCCGGCGTGTGGACGAGCGACCAGACGAAGCTCGCGACGGTGATCAGCGCGATCGCGGCGAGCAGGAAGCGGCGAGCCCGTACCGAGGCCTGCTGACCGTCACGCTCGCCGCCGCCCCGGGAGGCGCCGATCCTGCTCGCCAGGACGATGCAGATCAGCGCGACGAGCGGCCAGACGAGGTAGAACTGCTCCTCGACTGCCAGCGACCAGAAGTGCTGGACCGGCGAGGGCGGCAGCTCGGCCTGGAAGTAGTCGGTCCCGGCGACCGCCATCCGGATGTTGGCGGCGAACGCCGAGGCCCAGACCGCGTCGACGGCGAGCGGGGCGACCTGCGCCGGTCCCAGGAGCACCACCGCGGCGACCACGGTGGCCGCGAGCGTGAAGGTGGCGGCCGGGAGGATGCGCCGGGCCCGACGCGCGTAGAAGCGTCTCAGCGATATTCGGCCGGTGCGGCCGAGCTCACCGACGAGCTGCTGGGTGATCAGGAAGCCCGAGATGACGAAGAAGACGTCGACGCCGACGAACCCGCCGGCGAACCAGGAGACCCCCGCGTGGGCAGCGAGGACCGTGAGGATGGCGACGGCGCGCAGCCCCTGGACGTCGCCGCGCAGCTGCTTTGCGGGGGCTTTGGCGGGAGCCGTGGGGGCGGCGGGGGCAGGGGAGGGGACCGAGATGTCAGAAGACATAGACAGAAGAGGCTAGCAATTCTCCTCGAGCACGGATGGCCCCCGCGGGTATCAGGCGCTGCCCAGGACCTCCAGGACGTTGCGGATGTCCTCGCTCGTCGTCTGCCACGACGTCACGAACCGGACCTGGCCGCCGAGCCGGTGGAAGAGCACCCCGGCTGCCTCCAGGCGATCGGCCGTCTCCTCCGGGAGATCCATCCAGGCGAGGTTGACGTCGACGGGGTTGGTGATGCGTACGCCTGCGGTCCGAAGGCCGGCGGCGAGCTCCGCCATCCGCTCGTTGGCGTTGCGGGCGTTGCGGAGCCAGAGGTCGTCGGTGAGGTAGGCCAGCAGCTGGGCCGACTGGTAGCGCATCTTCGAGGTGACGTGGCCGCTGCGCTTGGTGCGGTAGACCAGCTCGTCGGCGGTGGCGTCGGTGAAGCAGACGATCGCCTCGGCCGAGAGGGCACCGTTCTTCGTCGCGCCCAGCGAGAGCACGTCGACCCCGGCCCGCCAGGTGAGGTCGGCCGGGGCCGCGCCCGTGGCCACGACGGCGTTCGCGAAGCGGGCGCCGTCCAGGTGCACCCGAAGGTCGCGGGTCTTGGCGATCGCGGTGAGCTCGGCGGTCTCCTCCGCGGAGTAGACCGAGCCGTAGTCGGACGGTGAGGTGAGCTCGAGGACGGCCGGCTGGGAGTGGTGCGGGTCGCCCCAACGTACGCCGTCCAGGTGGGACTGCAGCGCCTCCGGCGCCATCTTGTAGTCCTCGCCGGCGATGCCGGTCATCACCGCGCCGCCGCTGAGGAAGGAGGTCGCGCCGCCCTCGGAGCTCAGGATGTGCGCGGTCTCGTGGCAGACCACCGCGCCCCACGGCGGGGTCATGGCGGACAGGGAGAGGGCGTTGGCGGCGGTGCCGCTCAGCACCGGGAAGACGCGCGCCGTCGGGTGCTCGAAGACCTCGCGCACGCGGGCTTCGAGCGCGGCGGTGACCTCGTCACCTCCGTAGGCGAGCGCGGAGCCGGAGTTGACGGCGGCCATCGCCTCCAGGATCGCGGGGGAGACGGAGGCGGCGTTGTCAGAGCGCAGTTCGACGGTCACGGTTCTATTCTCGTCATGACGGTTCCACTCGTCCGCGGAAGGTCCGATAATCCCGTACGTACGCGATATATCGCTATGACAGAATGGCGGCTGTGACGACGCTGAGTGTGCTGGACGAGGTCACCTGGGCGGGCGTGCCGGTGGCGGGCGAGCGGACCCGGGCGCTGCTGCGCGCGCTGGTCGAGGCCGGTCCGCGAGGTGCCTCCGAGGCTGCTCTGGTCGAGGAGGTCTGGGGGCGTGACGACGTCCCGGCGCATCCCTCGAAGGCGCTCCAGGTGGTGGTCTCGCGGGCCCGGACGGCGACCGCGTCCAGCGCCATCGAACGTACGCCGCGGGGCTACCGCCTCAACCTCCAGGCCGGTGAGGTCGACGCCTGGTCGCTGCGACCGGAGGCGCTGAGGCTGGCCGCCGAGAAGAGGTACGCCGAGGCGCTCCCGCTCCTCGAACGGCTCGTCGGGCTCGACCCCGACGAGGAGGTCATCGAGGCGGTGCTGCGGGCGGTCGCCGCGGTGCATGGTGTGCCAGCGGCGCTGGAGCGCTTCGAGACGTACCGGACCGGGCTGGCCGACGGACTCGGCGTCGACCCGAGCCCACGGCTGCGGGCCGTCCATGCCGAGCTGCTCGCGCGCGACCGCCCGGTGCGCTCGGGGCTGCGTCACGACGCCGACGTGCTGATCGGCCGCGAGCAGGACGCCGCCGAGGTCTCCGCCCTGCTGAAGGGCTCGCGGGTCGTCACGATCCTCGGGCCCGGCGGACTGGGGAAGACCAGCCTGGCCCAGGTGATCGCCCACGGCGCCGAGCAGCCGGTCGTCCATTTCGTCGAGCTGGTCGGTGTGACCGCTCCCGAGGACGTGGTCAGCGAGGTCGGCTCGGCTCTCGGCGTACGCGACTCGGTCGCCCACCGTGACCGGCTCACTCCGGATCAGCGGGCCGACGTACGCTCGCGGATCGCGCAGCAGCTCGACGGCGTGCCGACCCTGCTCGTCCTCGACAACTGCGAGCACATCGTGGCCGCCGTCGCCGACCTGGTCGCCTTCCTGGTCGCGACGGTGCGCGACCTGACCGTCCTCACCACCTCGCGGAGCCCGCTCGCCATCGGCGCGGAGCGGGTCTACCCGCTCGGCCGGCTGGGGACGTACGACGGCAGCGAGCTGTTCCGGCGCCGTGCGGTCGCCGCGCGGCCCGGGGTCCACCTCGACGAGGTCCGGGTCGACGAGATCGTCACCCGGCTCGACGGCCTGCCGCTGGCGATCGAGCTGGCCGCGGTCAAGGTGCGCGCGATATCGGTCGACGACATCGCGCGGCGGCTGGAGAACCGGTTCGAGCTGCTGCGCGGTGGCGACCGCAGCGCTCCCGACCGTCACCAGACCCTGGTCGCGGTCATCGACTGGTCCTGGAATCTTCTGTCCGACCGTGACCGGAGGGCGATGCGCTGGCTCTCGGTCTTCCACGACGGGTTCACCCTCGCGGCCGCGGAGGCGATGCTCGGCGCCGACACGTTCGCCGCGATCGAGGAGCTCGTCGACCAGTCGCTGCTGACCGTCGTCGACGCACCTCTGGGGTCCCGCTACCGGATGCTCGAGACCGTCCGCGAGTTCGGCCGGATGCAGCTGATCGACGCCGGCGAGGAGACCGCGGCCCGAGCGGCCCAGCGCGCGTGGGCACGGGACTACGCCGACGCGAGCGCCGGCCGGATCTACTCCCCGGAGCAGTTCGACGCCATGGACGAGCTGCGCGCCGAGGAGAGCAACCTCGCCGACATCCTGCGCCAGGTCCTGGCCGACGACGAGGCCGAGTCGGTGATCCGTCTCTTCTGCGCGATGGGTGTCTTCTGGACCATCGCGGGCGAGCACCAGCGGGTGATCATGCTGGCCGGACCGGTCGCCGATCTCCTCGTCGAGTGGGAGCCGCCTCCCGAGCTGCTGGAGAAGACCCGGCTCGTCCTGGCCCTGCTGCTCTTCGGTGCCGCCGTCACCGGCGGCTCCGGGCTCGAGCGGCTGATGAGGATCCTCGACCGGATCGGCGCCGACGCCGCGGACCCACAGCTCAGGGTGATGCTGAAGGTCATGCGGGCGATGGCGAGCACCGTCGCCGGATCCGCGACCGGCACCCGGGCCGGCCGGCCGCTGGAGGACGAGCTGGCCGATCTGGTCGACGACCCCGACCAGGACGTACGCGCTCGTGCCTACACCTTCCTCAGCCACGAGAGGGAGAACCTCGGCGACCCCGAGGGTGCGGTCGCCGCGGGGAGGGAGGCGCTGCGCCTGACCGGCACCGACGGCGGCCTCTGGCCCCAGGCGATGCTGCACGCCCAGCTCAGTGGCCTCTATGCCCAGCTCGGCCGTCTCGGCGAGGCGGCCGAGCACGCCCGCGAGGCCGTCCCGGTCCTGCGCCGTCTCGGTGCCGACGACGACCTCGTCCAGACCCGCGCCATCCTGGTGACGTACGCCGTGGAGCAGGGCCGTCTCGAGGAGGCCGCCGAGATCCTCGCCCAGCTCGCCGACGAGCAGCCGCACGGCGGCTTCGGCTCACGCGGCGCCGTCCACGGCGCCCGCGCCCAGCTCCTCCTCGCCCAGGGGCGGATCGGCGAGGGGCTGGCGCTGTTCCGGGAGGTGGTGGCGACGATGGGCGAGATGCCGTTCCCGGGGTTCACCGACGACGCCGACCTGGTGCCGTGGCGCGTGGCGGCCGAGGCGGTCACGGTGGTCGCCTGCGCCCGCCACGGTGAGGGCGCGGAGGGCTCCGACCTCTTCGAGGCTCTGATGGTCAAGGCGCCGCGCCTGGTCTCCGAGGAGCGCCGAGCCCAGGACTATCCCGTCACCGGCATGGTGCTGCTCGCGCTCGGGCTCTGGGGCCTGCTGCGGGACGCGCTGCCGCGCGAGGAGTCGGTGCGGCTGGTCGTGTTGGCCGACCGGTTCGGCTACTCCCGCTCGTTCCTGGACATGCGCTGGGAGCGTGCGGTCGCTGACGCGAACCGGCTCGCGCCGGGCGTACTGGATCGGGTCTGCGAGGAGTACGGCGAACGCCGCGGGCTCGCCCTGCTGGACGAGGCCCGCGGCGTCATCGCGCGCCTGGAGTGAGACCTGGGAGCGGTCAGAGCTTCTTGCTGTAGCTCCACACCGAGAGCGGGGCGAAGATCGCGACGACCGCGGCGCAGCCGACGAGCGCCCACACGACGCTCAGGGTGACGTCGCCGGCGTTCATCAGGTCGCGGGTGGCATTGATGACCAGCGTGACCGGGTTGAGGTCGACAAAGGTCTGCAGCCAGTCGGGCATCGTCTCCTTCGGTACGAACGCGGGGGAGAGGAAGGTCAGCGGGAACATGATCATCATGCCTAGGCCCTGCACCCCGCCCGCGGTCTTCATGATCGTGCCGAGCCAGGTGAAGATCCAGCTCAGCGACCAGCCGGCGAAGATGGTCAGCGCCCAGCCGGCGAGCACGCCGCCGACCCCGCCACCGGGCCGGTAGCCCATCAGCAGGCCGACCACGATGGTCAGCGTCGCCGCGATCCCGTAGCGGAGCAGGTCTGCGACCGCAGGACCGGCCAGCGGCGCGATCCGGGCGATCGGGAGCGCCTTGAACCGGTCGAAGACGCCCTTGTCCATGTCCTCCCGCAGCTGGGTGCCGCGCGCCATCGAGGCGGTCAGCGCCGTTTGGGCGAGGATGCCGGTGATGATGGTCGGCAGGTACGACTTCACGTCACCGGAGATCGCGCCGCCGAAGATGTAGGCGAACATCGCGGTGAACAGCAGCGGCTGGATCGTCACGTCGAAGAACTGCTCGGGGTTGCGCATCATCTTGATCAGCGCGCGCCGGGCCATGGTGAACGTCTGGGCGATCGTCTCGCCCACACCGGGGTGCGTCTTGAGCGGGCGGTCGGCGACGGCGTACGTGGAGATCAGTGCAGCCATCTCAGGCCACCTCCTCGGTGTGGATGTCGGAGTGGTTGTCGGTCTGGGCCCGGTCTTGGGGGCTGTCGGTGCCGTGACCGGTCAGGGCGAGAAAGACCTCGTCCAGCGTCGGCTGCTGCACGTTGGCGGTGGTGATCGAGATGCCGGCGTGGCGAAGGCCGATGAGCACGTCGGCGGCTCGGTCGGCATCGGCCAGCGGTACGTTGACCCCGCCCGCCTCGGGAGTGAGCACCGGATGATCGCCGGTGACCTTCTCGACCACGGCGGCGGCCGTGGCGACCTGCGTCTTGTCGCTCAGGCGCAGGTGCAGCGTGGAGTTGCCGACGGAGGTCTTGAGCTGCTCCGAGGTGCCTTCGGCGACCTTGACGCCGCGGTCGATGACCGCGATCCGGTCGGCGAGCTGGTCGGCCTCGTCGAGGTACTGCGTGGTGAGCAGGACGGTGGAGCCGCCGGCGACCAGCGTACGGATGGTGTCCCACATCTGGCCCCGGGTGCGGGGGTCCAGGCCGGTGGTCGGCTCGTCGAGGAAGATCAGCGGCGGGCGGGACAGGAGCGAGGCGGCGAGGTCGAGGCGACGGCGCATGCCGCCGGAGAACTTCGAGATCTGCCGCTTGGCGGCCTCCTGGAGCCCGAAGGACTCCAGCAGCTCCTCCGAGGCGGCGCGGGCGGACTTGCCGGACATGCCCAGCAGGCGCCCGAAGAGGACCAGGTTCTCGGTAGCGGTGAGGTTCTCGTCGACGGAGGCGTACTGCCCCGTCACGCCGACGAGCTGACGAACCTGGTGGGGGTTCGCCTTGACGTCGACCCCGAAGATCTCCGCCTTTCCGGCATCGATCGGGAGCAGGGTCGCGAGCATCTTCAAGGTGGTGGTCTTGCCGGCGCCGTTGGGGCCGAGCACGCCGAAGACCTCTCCGCGGCGGATCTCGAGGTCGATCCCGTCGACCGCGGTGAAGTCTCCGAAGGTCTTGACCAGACCTGAGGCCGAGACGGCCAGTTCGGTGGTGGTTGTCATGCTCCCAGGGTGTGGGGCGCCGGTTTCAGGGCGCCTTCACCGTGGTTTCACGGCAGCCGGCCCGGTTTCAGTGGCCGGTTTCAGCGGGCGGCATCCAGGCGGGCGAGGACGTCGTCCAGGTCCTCGCCCACCACCAGCGACTCCGCGGGGGAGCCGTGCAGGAAGCCCGCCGCGGCGATGCGCTCCATCATCTCCACGAGCGGGTCCCAGAAGCCGTTGACGTTGAGCAGGCCGACCGGCTTCCCGTGCAGCGAGAGGGTCTGCCAGGTCCAGACCTCGAAGAGCTCCTCGAGGGTGCCGATCCCGCCGGGGAGCGCGAGGAACGCGTCGGCGCGCTCGGCCATGAGCGCCTTGCGCTCGTGCATCGTGTCGACCACGACCGTCTGCATCCCCGGCGCGCCTTCGACGCGACCCCACTCACGTTCGACCATGAACCGTGGGATCACGCCGAAGACCCTGCCGTCGCCGTCGATCGCGCCCTGGGAGATCTGGCCCATCAGGCCTCCGCCGCCCGCTCCGTAGACCAGCTCGATCTCGCGCTCGGCGAGGCCCTTGCCGACCTCGTAGGCCTTCTCCATGAGCGTCGGGTCGTTGCCGTCGCGGGAGCCGAGAAAGACCGCCAGATGCTTGATCATGGGCGTGAGGTTAGTCGTCGTCGGTGATCGCCTGGTTCGTCAACGCGCGGAAGCGCTCGTAGACGTCCTTGTCACCGGTGACCTGGATGCCCTCGTCGTCCCGCCGGCGCCAGAGCCAGGCGTCCAGGTCGGCCGCGGCGCCCTCGATGACCACGTCGGGCTCGGTGTCGCCGGGGATGGCCTCCGGGGAGACGACGCTGAGGTCGGGCTCGTCCTCCAGGCTGTCGCCGTTGGGGCGGGTGCCGGAGACGAGGCCGAGCTCGACCCAGGTCTGGGTGTCGGTGTCGACGGCGTCGACGCGTACGTACTGACCGCCGCCGGCGAACCTCGCCCAGTCGGGCTTGCCGCCGTAGAAGACGTCGAGGATCTCGTCGACCCCGTCGGCTGCCAGGGCCGGGTCGAGCGGCGTCACGTCGCCGGCGGTGAGCTCGGCGTCGAGGCGGTGGATGAGGATCTCGTGGGCCTGCCTGCGGTAGGTGAAGGCGGCGGTCTGGTCCGGCGACCAGGACCAGGTGGGCTCCTCGGGCCCGGTCTGCTCCAGGGTCTTGATGAACCTGGCGTTGAGGTCGTCGAAGTGGGCGAGCAGGTCCTGGTAGGTCGCATCCGCCGGGCGCTCCGGCTCGGAGTAGGTCTCGCTGGTGGGCTCGGCCGGCCGAGTCTCCAGGACGTACGTCCAGAAGTGCTGGACCTCGGCGGCGACGTGCCACAGCAGGTCCGCGGCGGTCCAGGCCGGTGCGGTCGGCACCGGGGCGGTGGGGTCCGTGTCTGCGAGTACGGCACGGAAGCGCGCCGACTCCGACCGGATGTGGTCGAGGTAGGCGGTGGGGGTGAGGCGGGTTGTCATGGAGCGAACACTAAGGGCCTGCGTCTCAATCTCCGAACGGGTTTTGCGACATACATGCAGACTGACGTATGTTCATGCACATGACGAAGAAGCGCGTCGCCGTCGCCGGTGCCAGTGGATATGCCGGAGGTGAGCTGCTCAGGCTGCTGCTGGCCCACCCCGAGGTGGAGATCGGCGCCCTGACCGCCGCCTCCAGCGCGGGCAAGACCCTGGGGAGCCTCCAGCCCCACCTGATCCCGCTCGCCGACCGAGTTCTGGAGCCCACCACCGCCGAGACCCTGGCCGGTCACGACGTCGTCTTCCTGGCGCTGCCGCACGGCGAGTCCGGCCCGATCGCGGCAGGCCTTCCCGATGACGTGGTCGTGATCGACTGCGGCGCCGACTTCCGGCTCGCCGACGCCGAGACGTGGACGAAGTTCTACGGCACCGACCACGCCGGCACCTGGCCCTACGGGCTCCCTGAGCTCCCCGGACAGCGGGCGGCGCTCGCCTCGGCCAGCCGGGTCGCGGTGCCGGGCTGCTTCCCGACCGTCTCCACCCTGGCCCTCGCCCCTGCGATCGAGGCCGGCATCGTCGAGCCCGAGGTCGTCGTGGTCGCCGCCACCGGCGCCAGCGGCGCGGGGAAGTCGTCCAAGCCGCACCTGATCGGTGCCGAGGTCATGGGCAACGTCAGCGCCTACGGCGTCGGCGGCGTCCACCGGCACACCCCCGAGATCGTCCAGAACCTCTCCGGACTCATCGACGGCGAGGTGTCGGTCTCCTTCACCCCGGTGCTGGTGCCGATGCCGCGCGGCATCCTGGCGACCTGCTCGGCGAAGCTCAATGACGGCGTGACGGCGGCCGATGCGCGTGCGGTCTTCGAGAAGGCGTACGCGGACGAGCCCTTCGTCCACCTTCTGCCCGAGGGCCAGTGGCCTCAGACCCAGGCCGTGCTCGGCTCCAACGCGGTCGTCCTCCAGTTGACCGTCGACGAGGCCGCCGGGCGGCTGGTCGTGGTCGGCGCCGAGGACAACCTCGCCAAGGGCACCGCCGGGGGAGCGATCCAGTGCATGAACCTCGCGCTCGGGCTCGACGAGACCATGGGTCTGACCACGGTGGGAGTGGCCCCGTGATCGATCTCGAGACCGTCGCCCACGAGCCGGGTCGGCCCGACCCAGCCAAGGCCCGCACGCTGGCCGGCGCCCTGCCGTGGCTGAAGGAGTATCACGGCAAGATCGTCGTGGTGAAGTACGGCGGCAACGCCATGACCGACGACAAGCTCAAGCGTGCCTTCGCCGAGGACATAGCCTTCATGCGGTTCGCCGGCTTCAAGCCGGTCGTCGTGCACGGCGGCGGCCCGCAGATCTCGAGCATGCTCGACCGGCTCGGCATCGAGTCGGAGTTCCGCGGCGGGCTGCGGGTGACCACCCCCGAGGCGATGGACGTGGTCCGGATGGTCCTGGTCGGCCAGGTGCAGCGCGAGCTCGTCGGGCTGATCAACGAGCACGGTCCGCTGGCCGTCGGGCTCTCCGGCGAGGACGCCGGACTCTTCACCGCCGAGCCGGCGAGCACCATCATCGACGGTGAGGAGATCGACCTCGGCCAGGTCGGCGAGGTCGTCGACGTACGTCCCGAATCGGTCCTCGACATCATCGAGGCCGGCCGGATCCCGGTCGTCTCCAGCGTGGCGCCCGACGTCGACGGCGCCGTGTACAACGTCAACGCCGACCGCGCGGCCTCGGCCCTGGCGGTCGCGCTCGAGGCGGAGAAGCTGCTGGTGCTGACCGACGTCGAGGGTCTCTACCTCGACTGGCCCGACCCCGAGGAGGTCATCGGGGAGATCAGTCCCGAGGCGCTGGAGGGCATCCTGCCCGAGCTGGCCAGCGGGATGATCCCGAAGATGAGCGCCTGCCTGGAGGCGGTCAAGGGCGGCGTCAAGCGCGCCACCGTCGTCGACGGCCGCGCCGAGCACGCCGTACTGCTGGAGCTGTTCACCGCCGAGGGGGTCGGCACCCAGGTGCTCCCCGGCGTCACCACCAAGACCCGCAAGGCAAGGGAGCTCGACAAATGACCACGTACTCTGAGCGCTACGCCGGCGCGCTGATGAACACCTTCGGCGCTCCCAAGCTGGTCCTCACCCGAGGCGAGGGTGCCCACGTGTGGGACGAGGACGGCAAGGAGTACGTCGACCTGCTGGCCGGCATCGCGGTCAACGCCCTCGGACACGCCCACCCGGCGCTGGTCTCCGCGGTGACCTCCCAGATGGAGTCCCTCGGCCACGTCTCCAACTTCTTCACCTCCCACCCCCAGGTGGAGCTGGCCGAGGCGCTGCTCGCCCGGGTCCCCGGCGGCGAGACCGGCCGGGTCTTCTTCACCAACTCCGGCACCGAGGCCAACGAGGCCGGCTTCAAGCTGACCCGGCGCACCGGGCGGACGCACATCGTCGCTGCCCAGGGCGCCTTCCACGGCCGCTCGATGGGCGCCCTGGCGCTGACGGCCAAGGAGGCCTACCGGAAGCCGTTCGAGCCGCTGCCGGGCGAGGTCACCTTCGTCCCCTACGGCGACGCTGCCGCGCTGGCAGCGGCCGTGACCGACGAGACCGCGGCGATCATCCTCGAGCCGATCCAGGGCGAGGCCGGCGTGATCGTGCCGCCCGCCGACTATCTCGCGGCTGCGCGGGCCGTGGCCGACGAGCACGGCGCGCTGCTCTGGCTCGACGAGGTGCAGTCCGGCCTGGGCCGCACCGGCCGCTGGTTCGCCCACGAGGCCTCCGGGGTCACCGCCGACATCGTCACCCTCGCCAAGGGGCTCGGTGGCGGCTTCCCGATCGGTGCGTGCATCGGTCTGGGCCGGGCCGCGACGCTCTTCGAGCCCGGCAACCACGGCACCACCTTCGGTGGCAACCCGGTCGCCTGCGCCGCAGGTCTCGCGGTGATCGACACCATCGAGGCGGACGGGCTCCTCGAGCACGTCACCGTGCTCGGCCAGAAGCTGCGCGACGGCCTCGCCGCCGACCCGCGGGTCGCCAGGGTCGACGGGGAGGGCCTCTTCATCGGAGTGGTCCTCGCCGGAATCGACTCGGGCGCTGTCGCCGTGGCCGCCCTCGAGGCGGGGTTCATCCTCAACAACGCGACGCCCGAGCGGATCCGGATCGTGCCGCCGCTCGTGCTCACCGAGGACGACGCCGAGAGCCTCCTGGCCGCCTGGCCGTCCATCCTCGACGCGGCCCAGGAAACGGGGGCGAGATGACCAGACACTTCCTCCGCGACGACGACCTCACCCCGGCCGAGCAGGCCGAGGTGCTGGCGCTCGCGGCAGCGATGAAGCAGGACCCCTACGCCGCCAAGCCGCTCGCCGGCCCGGTGACCGTGGCCACGATCTACGACAAGCCGACGCTGCGCACCCAGGCGTCGTTCTCCTCCGGGATCGCCGAGCTCGGCGGCCACTCGATGCTCGTCGACGGCCGCCTGGCCGGGATCGGCGAGCGGGAGTCCGTCGCCGACGTCGCCCGGGTCCTCGGCCGGCAGGCGGGCGAGATCGTGTGGCGTACGTTCGCGCAGACCGACCTCGAGCAGATGGCCGCCCACTCCGGGGTCCCGGTCGTCAACGCGCTCACCGACGAGTTCCACCCCTGCCAGCTGCTCGCCGACCTGCAGACGCTGCGTGAGCACAAGGGATCGCTGGCCGGCCTGACCGCGGCCTTCCTCGGCGACGCGGCCTGCAACATGGGCAACTCCTGGGCGCTGGCGGGCGCCACCGCCGGGATGCACGTCCGGTTCGGGGCGCCCGAGGGCTACGCGCCCGACGCGGAGGTGCTGGTCCGGGCCAAGGAGATCGCCGAGGAGACCGGCGGCTCGGTCACCGTGACCTCGGACCCGGTCGCGGCGGCAGCCGGGGCCGACGTACTCATCACGGACACCTGGGTCTCGATGGGCAAGGAGAGCGAGGCGGCCGCGCGGGTCGCGGTGTTCTCGCCCTACGCGCTCACCACCGACCTCCTCGGCCACGCCGACCCCGAAGCTGTTGTGCTGCACTGCCTGCCCGCCTACCGCGGCAAGGAGATCGAGGCCGAGGTGCTCGACGGTCCGCGCAGCCTGGTGTGGGACGAGGCGGAGAACCGGCGCCACGCCCAGAAGGCGATCCTGGCCTTCCTGTGGGAGCGACGATGACCACCAACGAGACGCAGCGGCCGGCGACCAAGGGGGCGCGCCAGTCCCTGATCGTGGACATCATCTGGAGCAAGGAGATCCGGTCCCAGACCGAGCTCTCCGAGGCGTTGTTCGCCCACGGGGTCAACGTCACCCAGGCGACGCTCTCGCGTGATCTGGACGAGCTCGACGCGGTGAAGGTGCGGGCGCCTTCGGGCGCGCTGGTCTACGCGGTCCCCGGTGAGGGTGGCGACCGCACGGCGGTCGCCCCGGGGGAGTCGGCCAGCGGACGCAGCAAGCTCGGCCGACTCGCCCGAGAGCTCCTGGTGAGCGCCGACGGCAGCGGCAACCTCGTGGTGCTGCGTACTCCTGCAGGGGGTGCCCAGTACTTCGCCTCCGCGATCGACCGGGCCGAATATCCCGACATCCTCGGCACCATCGCCGGCGACGACACCGTGCTCGTCATCGGCCGCGAGCCCAAGGGCGGCGCAGCGCTCGTCAACCGCTTCCTCAGCCTCGCCGGCAAGACCACAGACATTCCGTAAGTTTCAGAGCAAGGAGCAACATCTCGTGAGCAAGGTCCTGACCTCCCTTCCCAAGGGTGAGCGCGTCGGCATCGCCTTCTCCGGAGGTCTCGACACCTCCGTGGCGGTCGCCTGGATGCGCGACAAGGGCGCGGTTCCGTGCACCTACACCGCCGACATCGGGCAGTACGACGAGCCCGACATCTCCGGCGTCCCGGACCGCGCGATGGCCTACGGCGCCGAGATCGCCCGCGCCATCGACATCAAGCCGCAGCTCGTCGAGGAGGGCCTGGCCGCACTCGCCTGCGGTGCCTTCCACATCCGCTCCGGTGGCCGTGCCTACTTCAACACCACGCCTCTGGGGCGTGCGGTGACCGGCACCATGCTGGTGCGGGCCATGCAGGCCGACAACGTCAACATCTGGGGCGACGGGTCGACCTTCAAGGGCAACGACATCGAGCGGTTCTACCGCTACGGCCTGATGGCCAACCCCGAGCTGCGCATCTACAAGCCGTGGCTCGACGCCGACTTCGTCCACGAGCTCGGTGGACGCCACGAGATGTCGGAGTGGCTGGTCGCGCACAACCTGCCCTACCGCGACTCCACCGAGAAGGCGTACTCCACCGACGCCAACATCTGGGGCGCCACCCACGAGGCCAAGACCCTGGAGCACCTCGACGTCTCCCTGGAGACGGTCGAGCCGATCATGGGCGTGAAGTTCTGGGACCCGTCCGTCTCCATCGAGACCGAGGACGTCTCGGTGACCTTCGTCGAGGGCCGCCCGGTGGCGATCAACGGAACGTCCTACTCCGACCCCGTCGCGCTCGTCTACGAGGCCAACGCGATCGGCGGTCGCCACGGCCTGGGCATGTCGGACCAGATCGAGAACCGGATCATCGAGGCCAAGTCCCGCGGCATCTACGAGGCGCCGGGCATGGCGCTGCTGTGGGCGGCGTACGAGCGGCTGCTCAACGCGGTGCACAACGAGGACACCATGTCCAACTACTACAACGAGGGCCGCAAGCTCGGCCGGCTGCTCTACGAGGGCCGCTGGCTCGACCCGCAGGCGCTGATGCTGCGCGAGTCGATCCAGCGCTGGATCGCCTCGCTGGTCTCGGGCACGGTCACCCTGCGGCTGCGCCGGGGTGAGGACTACACCGTGTTGAACACCGAGGGCTCGCACTTCTCCTACCACCCCGAGAAGCTCTCCATGGAGCGCGTCGAGAACGCCGCCTTCGGCCCCGTCGACCGCATCGGCCAGCTCACCATGCGCAACCTCGACATCGCCGACTCGCGCTCCAAGCTGGAGATCTACGCCGGCCACCCCCTCGACCAGGGCACCGTGCTCGTCGAGAACGGCACCCTCTTCGGCGAGCTGCCCGCCGGCGGCTTCGACCGCATCGCGGCGACCGACGGCAAGCCCATCGCCGTGCTGCCGGTCGAGGAGCAGGTCCTGGACGAGAGCGTCCTGGACGAGGCCGCACTGGAGGCGGGCAACGACTGATGTCGAACACACCTGCCAACACCACCAACGAGGGCAAGCTCTGGGGCGGCCGGTTCGCCGGTGGTCCGTCGCCGGAGCTCGAGGCGCTCTCGCGCTCGACGCATTTCGACTGGCGGCTGGCGCTCTATGACATCGCCGGGTCCCACGCCCACGCGAAGGCGCTGGGCGCGGCCGGGCTGCTCACCGGCGACGAGGAGAACGAGATCCACCGGGGTCTGGACGTCCTCGCCGACCGGTTCACCGCCGGACGGCTGCTTCCGGCTGCCTCGGACGAGGACGTACACGGTGCGCTGGAGCGGCTGCTCATCGAGGAGATCGGTCCCGACGTCGGGGGCAAGCTGCGGGCCGGGCGCTCGCGCAACGACCAGATCGCGACCCTCTTCCGGAGCTATCTGCTCGACCACGAGCGGGTGCTGCGGGGGCTCGTGCTCGATCTCATCGACGCGCTCGCGGCGCAGGCCGACGAGAACATGGGCGCGATCATGCCGGGACGTACGCACCTCCAGCACGCCCAGCCGGTGCTGCTCTCCCACCACCTGATGGCCCACGCCTGGTCGCTGCTGCGCGACGTCGACCGGCTCAACGACTGGCAGAGCCGGGTCGTGTGCGACTCGCCGTACGGGTCCGGGGCGCTCGCGGGGCAGTCGCTCGGCCTCGACCCCGAGCTGGTCGCCTCCGAGCTCGGTTTCACTGGTTCGAGCGCCAACTCGATCGACGGGACGGCTTCGCGCGACTTCGTCGCCGAGTTCGCCTACGTGTGCGCTCAGATCGGGGTCGACGTCAGTCGGATCGCCGAGGAGATCATCCTGTGGGCGACCAAGGAGTTCGACTTCGTCACGCTGCACGACTCGTGGTCGACGGGGTCGAGCATCATGCCGCAGAAGAAGAACCCCGACATCTCCGAGCTCGCCCGCGGCAAGGCCGGACGACTGGTCGGCAACCTGACCGGGCTGCTGACGACGCTGAAGGCGCTGCCGCTGGCGTACAACCGCGACCTGCAGGAGGACAAGGAGCCGGTCTTCGACTCCCTGGACACCCTCGAGGTCCTGCTCCCGGCCTTCACCGGCCAGGTCGCGACGCTGGTCTACAACACCGACCGGATGGCAGAGCTCGCCCCTCAGGGCTTCTCGCTGGCCACCGACATCGCCGAGTGGCTGGTCCGGCAGGGCACGCCGTTCCGGATCGCGCACGAGCTCGCCGGCGCCTGTGTCCAGGCGGCGGAGAAGCGCGGCGTGGAGCTGGACGCGCTCACCGACGAGGAGTTCGCGACGATCTCGCCGGCGCTGACTCCAGACGTACGCCTGGTGCTGACCATCGAGGGGTCGGTCGCATCCCGCGACGGCCGCGGTGGCACCGCTCCCGACCGGGTCGCCGAGCAGCTCGCCGAGCTCCGGGCCAAGGCAGCCGGGTTCCGTACGTCGTAGTGCTCGCGAGCCTGTTGAACCAGCGCCCCGAGGTGACCGCTCCGCGGCTCCTCGGGGCGACGCTGTCCTTCGACGGCGTGAAGGTGCGACTCACCGAGGTCGAGGCGTACGCGGCCGACGATCCCGGCTCGCACGCCTTCCGAGGCGAGACGAACCGCAACCGGGTGATGTTCGGGCCGCCAGGGCGGCTCTATGTCTACTTCACCTACGGGATGCACCACTGCGCCAACCTGGTCTGCCACCCGGAGGGCGAGCCCGGCGCGATCCTGCTGCGTGCCGGCGAGATCATCGAGGGGATCGAGATCGCCCGGGAACGACGTGGAGCGGTACGCGACGTCGATCTCGCCCGGGGACCCGCGCGACTCTGCTCGGCGCTCGGGATCGACCTGACGATGGACGGGACCACCGACTTCGAGCTGGACCTGGCGCCGGCCGACACGTGGGCGGGGATCGAGGTCGCGGCCGGGCCGCGCGTCGGGCTGCGTCTCGCTCCGGACCGTCCCTGGCGGTTCTGGGTCGCAGGCGACCCGACGGTGTCGCCCTACCGGCCGGCGAAAGCCCTCCGATACTGACCGGACGGGCCGATGACCGTCCACAGGCCCGGTTCGGACCGCGGTTCTCCACAGGCCGCATCGGCCCGGGCGGAACTGTCGGTGACCCTGATCAGGATGGTGGTCGGAGGTGATCGAGATGACGGTCGCAAGGGTAGAGAAGGAGCCATCACCGGACGATGGCGAGCGGATGGGGCCGGCCGGCGGGCTGGCGACGGTCAACGAGGTGCGGTTGATCGGCAGGCTGTCGCTGGCCGCTGAGGAGAAGGAGCTGCCGAGCGGAGATCAGCTGACCGCGTTCCGGGTGGTCGTCAACAGGCCGCGCGACAAACGCCGGGGGAGCCGGGTGCAGATCGACGCGCTCGAGTGTCACACCTGGGTCGCCCGGGTCCGGCGAGCGGCGATGACCTGGCAGGTCGGAGACGTCATCGAGGTCAACGGCTCCCTGCGTCGCCGGTTCTTCAAGACCGGCGGCCGGCTGCAGTCGATGACCGAGGTGGAGGTCTCGTCGGCCAGACGGGTGAGCCGGGCAGCCGCCGCGGCCAGGCAGGCGAGCTAGTGGCGCGACTTCTCCAGCCGTGCCGAGTCCAGGAGGCGGATGAGCACGCCGGGGTGCGGCTTGGGCTGGAAGGAGGTCGCCTTCTCGGGGAGCAGCTGCCCGATCGAGGCGGAGGAGAGGATGGTGTCGAAGGTCGGTGCCGCCAGCAGCACGGCGACGTCGCGACCCGGGCGGGCCCGCTTCAGCGCGGCGTCGACCTGGTGGGCGTGCAGCACCCGCGACGGCTGCCGGCGCAGCTCGGGGAGGACGCGGTCGTGCAGATAGCCGACATCACCGGTGATCGGGGTGTTGGCGGTGTCGACGTCGAGGGTCGCCCAGCCGCGGCCGTCGCTGAGCACGATGACACCAGGTCCGAGCCGGCTCAGGGCGGCGTCGCGGCTGCCGGCGGTCCACTCGGCGCCGACGGACTCGGCCGCGGCCCGTAGGTCGCGCAGGTTCACCCCGGCCAGCACCCGATGGATCGCGCCGAGCTGCAACGGCGTGTCGTCCTGGTCGATCAGCATCGCCAGGCCGAAGTCGGTCGCGGCGCCGTCGCCGGGCTCGGCGAGCCCTTGGAGCTCGGCGTACGCCGCGTAGCGGTGGTGTCCGTCGGCGATCAGTGCCTGCTGGCTCGCCCATGCCTTGCGCAACTGCCCGATCAGCGCCTCGTCGGTGATCGCCCAGACGCGATGGTGCTGGCCGCCGTGGTCGTCGTACTGCTCCTCGGGCGTGCCGCTCTGCACCCGGTCGAGGAGCGCCGCGATGCCGTCGGGCGCGTGGTAGGTGAGCAGGATCGGCGCCGGGTGCACCCGCATCTGCCGCATCCGCGAGGCGAGCTGCTCGGCCTGGGCGGTGCGTACGCCCTCGTGGGGGATCACTGCGGCGTCAGCGGGGTCGTCGGTGCGGTGCGAGACGTCGAGGATCCCGACGACGCCACGCACGGTGATCCCGGCGGCGGTGTACTCGTGGAGGTAGAGCGCGAGGTCCTGGTGCTGGCGCAGATCGCCGCGCGCCAGCCATGAGCTGATCCGGGAGGCGACCCCTCGATAAGGGCGGGAGTAGAGCCGTGCGGAGGTCGGGTCCCCGATCCGTGAAGGGGCCAGCGAGAGCGCTCGAAACGGCTCCAGGCGCAGCGGACGCCCGAGGTACGGCGCCCTGACCACACCCGTATCGTCCATCCGCACATCGTAGGGTCACACTGGTGCCATTCGCCGAACCCCCGACTCAGAGAAGGAACTTCGTGTGCTGACCGGCCATCAGTTGAAGGGCTCAGCCCAGCCGCTCGCCGCCGCCCATGACGTGGCGATGCTCGACCTCGACGGCGTGGTCTACATCGGGGGCACAGCGGTCCGGCGCGCCCCCGAGTCGCTCGCCGCGGCGCGCGAAGCCGGGCTCAGGCTGGCGTTCATCACCAACAACGCCGCCCGGCCTCCGGCCAAGGTCGCCGAGAACATCCGCAACCTGGGGATCGAGGCGACCGCCGAGGACGTGGTCACCTCCGCCCAGGCTGCTGCGCGTGTCCTGGCCGAGCGGCTCGCCCCGGGGGCGAAGGTCGTCAACCTGGGCGCCGCGGGCCTGCGTGAGCCGCTCGAGGCCGCCGGCCTGGTGCCGGTGGCCGTCGACGAGGACGCCGAGGCGATCGTCACCGGCTACAACCCCGAGCTGCTGTGGAAGGACATCCTCCGCGCGGCCGTGCGGATCAAGGACGGGCTCTTCTGGGTCGCCAGCAACACCGACATGACCTTCCCGGCGGCCTACGGGATCGCGCCGGGCCACGGCGTCCTGGTCGACACGCTGCGCCGATTCTCGGGCGTCGAGCCGGTCGTGGCGGGGAAGCCGTCGCGACCCCTGCTGGAGGAGACCATCCGGCGCACCGAGGCCGATCACCCGCTGATGGTCGGCGACCGGCTCGACACCGACATCGAGGGCGGTCGCAACGCCGGCATCGACACGCTGCTGGTGCTCACCGGCGTCACCGGGCTCGAAGACCTCGTCGCGGCCGAGCCGCGGCGACGGCCCTCCTACATCTCCGCCGACCTGGGCGGGCTGCTGGAGACCCACGCGGCGCCGGAGATCGACGGCACGACCGCGCGGCTCGGCGGCTGGACGGCAGAGGTACGCGACGGAGAGCTGCAGGTCACCGGCGAAGGGAGCCCCGACGACTGGTGGCGAGTGGCCGCGGCCAGTGCCTGGGCACACCTGGACGCCACCGGATCGGTGGCCACGATCGGTGCACAGGCCGTGCCGCCTGGCCCGGATGCCGACGGCGGGACGGTAGTCTCAGCCCCATGAGCGAGCAGCATTTCGACGAGACTCCGGCTGAGGCCTCGGCCGGGCTGGGTGGCGCGGGCATGGCGCCGCACACCGGTGTCGCCCGCGTCGACGCGGTGCTCGAGACGCTCGACCGGCTCGACGAGCTTCCGTTGGCCGAGCACGTCGGCGTCTTCGAGGCCGCTCACACCGAGCTGCGTCGCGCCCTGGACCCCGACACCGGGGCCCACGACGCGATGGCCCGGATCGCCGCGGCCTCCGGCGAGTCCCAGCCGACCGACCAGCCCTGAGAGGCGAGCGCATGCCTCCTCGCCGCCTGCGTCTCGACGCCGAGCTGGTCCGGCGCAAGCTGGCCCGGTCCCGCGAGCACGCCAGCGAGCTGATCGCCGCCGGCCGCGTCACGGTCTCGGGCAACCGAGCCACCAAGCCGGCCACAGGCGTCACCACCGACGTCGCGATCGTGGTCACCGAAGACCCCGACCGTCCCGACTTCGTCTCCCGCGGCGGCCACAAGCTGGCCGGCGCGCTCGCGGCGTTCGAACCGCTCGGACTCTCGGTCAAGGGCCGCCGCTGTCTGGACGCCGGCGCGTCGACCGGCGGGTTCACCGACGTACTCCTGCGCAACGAGGCCCGGCAGGTCGTCGCCGTCGACGTCGGCTACGGCCAGCTCGCCTGGCGGCTGCAGCAGGACGAGCGGGTCGTCGTCCACGACCGCACCAACATCCGCGACCTCTCCCTCGACGTGGTCGGCGAACCCGTCGACGTCGTCGTCGGTGATCTCTCGTTCATCTCCCTCGAGCTCGTTCTGGACGCGCTGATCCGGGTGACCAGTCCCGACGGTGACCTGGCGCTGATGGTCAAGCCCCAGTTCGAGGTCGGCAAGGACCGGGTCGGCAAGGGTGGCGTGGTCCGCGACCCCGTCCTGCGGGCCGAGGCCGTCAACGCCGTCGCCGCGGCCGCCGCGAGACGCGGCTGGGGCGCACGCGCGGTCACCACCAGCCCGCTCCCGGGCCCCTCGGGCAACGTCGAGTTCTTCCTGTGGCTACGCCGAGGGGAGGCCACCGTCACCGAGGCTGAGATCGAGGAGGCCGTGCGCGAGCAGCGCGGCCTGGAGAGCCCCGCCACCGGGGATGTGTCGGTGCCGTCTGAGAAGGTTGATCCGTGAGCGAGCGCCAGCGAGTGAACCGACCGATCAACACGCGAGCGCGTCCGTATTATCGCGCTTGCGCTACGGGGGTGCTCGCGTGACCGATGCCGACGCCCCTGGCGTGGACCCAGCTCCCGTGGACGCAGCCGAGGTTCGGCGCGTCCTCATGCTCATCCACACCGGGCGGGAGGAGGCCCGCGAGGTCGGTCTCGCCTGTGCCAAGTCGCTCGCGGTCCACGGCATCGTGGTCCGCGTGCTGGCCAGCGAGGCCGCCGACCTGGGCATCGACCCGGCGGCGTACGAACCGAAGCTCGAGCTCGCCACCGACGAGGACGACGCGAGTCGCGACTGCGAGCTGGCGCTCGTCATCGGCGGAGACGGCACCATCCTGCGCGCGGCCGAGATCGTCCAGCCCCACCGCACCCCGGTCCTCGGGGTCAACCTCGGCCATGTCGGGTTCCTGGCCGAGGCGGAGTACGACGACGTCGAGTCGACGATCGAGGCGATCGTTCAGCGTCGCTACACCTCCGAGGACCGCCTCGCGCTCGAGGTCAGCGTCTTCGAGGACGGTCAGAAGGTCTTCCGTACGTTCGCGGTCAACGAGGCCAGCGTCGAGAAGGCCGCGCGCGAGCGGATGCTCGAGGTCGTCGTCGAGATCGACGGCCGGCCGCTGTCGAGGTGGGGCTGCGACGGCGTCGTCTGCGCGACCCCGACCGGCTCGACGGCCTACAACTTCTCCGCCGGCGGCCCGGTCGTGTGGCCCGGCGTCGAGGCGCTGCTGCTGACCCCGATCAGCGCCCACGCGCTCTTCGCGCGGGCCATGGTGGTCGCGCCGACCTCGGTGCTGGCCGTCGAGGTCATCTCACGGGCCGACGGCGCCGGCGTGCTCTGGTGCGACGGCCGGCGTTCCTACGACCTGGGCCCGGGTGCCCGGATCGAGGTCACCCGGGGGGTGGAGCCTGTCAGACTCGTTCGCCTGCACCAGGCCCCGTTCACGGATCGTCTGGTGCGGAAGTTCGGACTGTCTGTGGAGGGATGGCGAGGCGCCGCGGAACGGCGTCCGTTCAGGATGAACGGAGGCGAGAATGCTTGAGGAGATCAGGATCTCCGGACTCGGGATCATCGAGTCCTCGACCCTGGAGCTCGGACCAGGGCTGACCGTGGTGACCGGTGAAACCGGCGCGGGCAAGACCATGATCGTGACCGCGCTCGGGTTGCTGCTCGGCGGCCGCGGCGACGCCGGCTCGGTCCGCAAGGGCAAGAAGGCGGCCCGCGTCGAGGGCGTCATCGATGCCCGGTCGCTGCCCGGCGTCGTCGAGGCGACAGAGGAGGCCGGGGGAGAGGTCGAGGAGGGCCGCGTCCTGGTGGCGCGCACCGTCGCGGCCGAAGGCCGAGCGAGGGCGTACGTCGGGGGAGCGACCGTCCCGGTGGCGACCCTCGGCTCGGTGACCTCACCGCTGGTCGCGGTCCACGGCCAGTCCGACCAGCACCGGCTGCTGCAGCCACGCGCGCAGCGCGACTCGCTGGACCGCTTCGGCGGCGACGCGGTTGCCAAGCTCATCGCGGCCTACAGCGAGATCCACGCCGAGCTCCGAGCCGTCGAGCAAGAGCTCGACGAGGTCACCACCCACGCCCGCGAGCGGGCGCAGGAGGCCGACCTGCTCCGCTTCGGCCTCGGTGAGGTCGAGGAGGTCTCACCGGAGTCCGGCGAAGATGTCACCCTCGCTCAGGAGGAGGAGAAGCTCGGCTACGCCGACACGCTGCGCACCGCCGCCGAGCAGGCCCGCGAGGCGCTCTCCTCGGAGGTCGACGCCCCCGACGCGCTGGGCGCCATCTCCGCCGCGCGCCAGGCTCTCGACGGCGTCCGCGATCACGACCCCGACGCCGCCTCCCTGGCCGACCGTCTCGCGGAGGTCTCCTACCTGCTCTCCGACCTGGCCGCCGACGTCGCCTCTTACGCGACCGCGATCGAGACCGATCCGGCCCGGCTCTCCGTGGTCTCCGAGCGCCGCGCGGCGCTGACCGCGCTGACGAGGAAGTACGGCGAGACCATCGACGAGGTGCTCGCCTGGGCCGAGACCGGCGCCAAGCGCCTGCTCGAGCTCGACTCCGACGACGACCGGATCGAGGAGCTCCGCCGAGAGCGCACCCGGCTGCGAGCCGCCCTCGCAGACGCCGGCCTGGCGCTGTCGGCCGCCCGCACCGAGGCGGCCGGCGCTCTGGCCGAGGCGGTCAGCGATGAGCTCACCGGACTGGCGATGCCGCACGCGCGACTGGTGGTCGACGTACGCCAGAAGGAGACCGACGCGCCCGCATCGGAGGACGAGCCGCACGCACCGCTGAAGGTCGGTTCGGGCAAGAACCACCGCTGGCTGCGCTACGGCTCCAACGGCCTCGACGAGGTCGAGCTGCTGCTGGCCGCCAACACCGGCTCGGAGCCGCGCCCGCTCCACAAGGGCGCCTCCGGCGGTGAGCTCTCCCGGGTGATGCTGGCGATCGAGGTCGTCCTCGCGGCCACCAGCCCGGTCCCGACCTTCGTCTTCGACGAGGTCGACGCCGGCGTCGGCGGCACCGCCGCGGTCGAGATCGGCCGTCGTCTGGCCCACCTCGCCCGCACCGCCCAGGTCCTGGTCGTCACCCACCTGCCCCAGGTCGCCGCGTTCGCCGACCACCATGTCGCCGTCGAGAAGACCAGCGACGGCGTGGTCACCAGCTCCGGCCTCACCGTCCTCGACGACGAGTCCCGCGAACGCGAGCTCTCCCGCATGCTGGCGGGGCTGACGGCCTCCGACACCGCCATCGCGCACGCCCGCGAGCTCCTCGAGGTGGCCCGCGCGGCGAAGGTCTGATCCCGCCGAAACCTCAGTTCTGGCGACCCGAGTCGGTCGTTGTGGCGAACGACACATGCCACAACGACCGACTCGGCCGCCAAACGTACGCATTCGGCCGCCACAACGACCGACTCGCCGGATCGGAGATCCGGGGACGCGCACAGGCGACGGGGGAGGATTGGCGGGACATGAGACTGCCTACTCGCCAGATTCCCTCCGTACTGCCAGGCATCCGCGGCACGCTCCGCGCGGGGCGGCCGACCAGGGCGCTGATCCCGCGGCTCAAAGAGGGCGACATCGCGGTGATCGACCATGTCGACCTGGACCGGAGCACCGCGCTGGCGATCGTGGCCAAGGGCGTCATCGCCGTGGTCAACGCCCAGCCGATGGTCTCGGGCCGCTACCCGAACCGGGGTCCGCAGACGCTGGCCGACGCCGGGATCGAGCTGATCGACAAGATCGGCGAGGCGGGGATCGAGAAGCTGGTCGACGGGCGGAAGGCGCGGATCCTCGACGGCGAGATCTTCGACGGCGAGCAGCTGCTGACCTCGGGCCGTGCGCTCGACCAGGAGTCCCTCGACAAGGACCTCGAGGACGCAAAACGGGGCCTGAGCTCCCACCTGGACCTCTTCACCCACAACAGCAGCGAGCTGCTCAAGCGCGAGGAGGAGGTGCTGCTGCACGGCAACGGCGTACCTCCTCTCGACACGCCGCTGGCCGGCCGGCCCGTCGTGGTGGTCGCCGACCATCCCGACCTGGACCGGCTCCTCGGTGACCTCGCCGGCTTCTTGCGCGAGCAGCGCCCGGCCATCATCGCGGTGGGTCCCGCGGCGAAGAGGCTGACCAAGAAGCAGGTACGCCACGCCGTGGTCGTCCTGGGCCCGGACACCGACAGCTACCCGGAGCCGAAGGTGCTCACCAGCGCCGCCGAGGTCGTCCTCGCGCCCGGCGCCTCCGCGAGCGAGAACGCCACCGAGCTCCTGGACCGGATCGGCGTGCAGCCGAAGCGGTTCGAGTCCGCCCTCGCCCCCGAGGACGCCGCCCTCCTGGTCGCCTATGCCCAGCACCCCTCACTGGTGGTCGGGGCGGGGCTGAGCACCACGCTGACCGACTTCCTCGAGGACCAGCGCCCGGGCCTGGCCGGCACCTACCTGACCCGGCTCGCGCTCGGGCCGACGCTGATCGACGCCTCCGCGGTCCCGGCGGTACGCCGAAAGGAGCCCCGCGGCCGTCGCCTCGTCCTTCCGCTCCTGGCCGCGGTGACGGCGCTGGCGATCGGCGTACCGGCCGGCATCTGGGCCGCCGACCACGACCTCACCGCGATCGGCACGGGGATCGTGAACAGAGCCGACGACGGAGCCGCGGCGAGCCCCGCCTCCGGCGAGAGCGAGACGAAGAGCGCGAAGGAGCCGCAGCAGAGCGCCGAGGCCCAGTTCGTCGCCGAGGCCGGCGACGCGCTCCTGCCCGGCACGCTCACCGGCCAGAAGGTCGCGGTCGTCACCCTCCCCGGCGCCGACCAGAAGACGGTCGCCGCGCTCACCGGCAACATCGAGACGGCCGGCGGCGAGACGACGGGAGTGCTCGACGTACGGCCGAACCTGCTGGACCCTGACCGCAAGCAGTACGTCGACAGCCTGGCCACGCAGCTGGTCAAGCAGCTGGGTCGCGGTGACGCGGGACAGGCGACCTATCAGCGGATGGGCCAGGTGATCGGGGAGACCTACGCCGGCACGAAGCCGCCCACCGCGTTCGACCAGCCCGCCAAGACCGCCGCTGTGGCGTTGCTCACCGGCGACCTGGTCAAGGCCCAGGGACGACCGACCGGACCGGCCGGTCTCGTCCTGGTCGTCCTCGGTGAGGACAGCGAGGACACGACCGCGGTCGAGGGTCTGGTCGAGGGCCTCGGTGCGACCACGAAAGGGCTGGTCGTGACGGCACCCACGGGCTCCGAGGACCTCGAGACGCTCCGCGCCAACGGCTGGCCGGGCTGGTTCGCGTCGGTCGACGGCATCGAGACGACCACCGGTCAGGTCGCCGCTCCGCTCGCGCTGTCTCGACAGCGGAGTCAACAAGGTGGCGATTTCGGTGCGTCAGGTTTCGGCGGCCTGCTGAAGCGTTGATAGGATTGAGGCCCATGAAGTCGGCGAGCTTGACCAAGCACATTTTTGTCACCGGGGGCGTCGCCTCCTCATTGGGAAAGGGCCTGACGGCATCGTCCCTCGGCCGTCTTCTCCGTTCGCGTGGCCTGAGCGTGACCATGCAGAAGCTGGACCCGTACCTCAACGTGGACCCCGGCACGATGAACCCGTTCCAGCACGGTGAGGTCTTCGTGACCAACGACGGCGCCGAGACCGATCTCGACATCGGCCACTACGAGCGGTTTCTCGACACCGACCTGGTCGGCCACGCCAACGTGACCACCGGGCAGGTCTACTCCAACGTGATCGCCAAGGAGCGACGCGGCGACTACCTCGGCGAGACCGTCCAGGTGATCCCGCACATCACCGACGAGATCTCCGAGCGGGTCCTGGCCATGCACGGCCCCGAGATCGACGTGGTGATCACCGAGATCGGCGGCACGGTCGGCGACATCGAGTCGCTGCCGTTTCTCGAGGCGGCCCGACAGGTGCGCCAGCGCCTCGGCCGCGACAACGTCTTCTTCGTGCACGTCTCCCTGGTGCCCTACATCGGCCCGTCCAAGGAGCTCAAGACGAAGCCGACCCAGCACTCGGTGATGGCGCTGCGCCAGATCGGCATCCAGCCCGACGCCATCGTGTGCCGCGCCGACCGCGAGCTGCCCGAGGGCATCAAGCGCAAGATCGCGCTCATGTGCGACGTCGACGAGGACGCCGTGGTGACCGCCGCCGACGCCCCGAGCATCTACGACATCCCGAAGGTGCTCCACCGCGAGGGCCTGGACGCCTATGTCGTACGCAAGCTCGATCTGCCCTTCCGCGACGTCGACTGGGCGCTGTGGGAGGACCTGCTCCGCCGGGTGCACCACCCCAAGGAAGAGCTGACCATCGGCCTTGTCGGCAAGTACATCGACCTGCCCGACGCCTACCTGAGCGTCGGCGAGGCGCTCCGCGCCGGCGGTTTCGCCAACGAGGCCAAGGTCAACATCCGCTGGATCCCCTCCGACGAGTGCGAGACCCCCGAGGGTGCCGCCAAGAACCTCCACGATGTCGACGCGGTCTGCGTCCCCGGCGGCTTCGGCATCCGCGGCCTGGAGGGCAAGCTCGGCGCGCTGACCTACACCCGCACGCACCAGATCCCCACGCTCGGCCTGTGCCTCGGCCTGCAGTGCATGGTCATCGAGTACGCCCGCAACGTGCTCGGCCTGGAGAAGGCCGACTCCACCGAGTTCGACGCCGAGACCCCCGAGCCCGTCATCGCCACGATGGAGGAGCAGAAGGCGTACGTCGAGGGCGCGGGCGACCTCGGTGGCACCATGCGCCTGGGGCTCTACCCCGCCGAGCTCAAGAAGGGCTCGATCGCGGCCGAGGTCTACGGCGAGACCTCCATCGAGGAGCGCCACCGCCACCGCTACGAGGTCAACAACGCCTACCGCGACCAGCTGGAGGACGCCGGCCTGGTCTTCTCCGGCCTCTCGCCCGACAACCAGCTCGTCGAGTTCGTCGAGCTGCCCCGTGACGTACATCCCTACTACGTCTCCACCCAGGCTCACCCCGAGCTCCGCTCGCGGCCGACCCGCCCGCACCCGCTCTTCGCCGGGCTGGTGAAGGCGGCCCTCGACCGGCAGAAGGAGCAGCGGTTCCCGATCGACGAGACCAACCTGCGCCGCGAGGTCAGCGAGGTCGAGCTGCCGGAGACGGCCGACGCCTGATCATCAGCACTGACTCAGCGCTGACGCCTGAGCAGTAGCTGACAGAGCCCCTGGGGCCAGCATGTGCCGGGCCCAGGGGCTCTGCGTCTGTGTGTCAGCGACGTACCTCGCCGGACGGCTTCACCTCGCCGCGCCACGCACCGGTCTCGGTGCCGCGGTTCTCGATGAAGTCCTTGAACCGCTCGAGGTCGCCCTTGGCCCGCATGTCGACGATCTTGAGCAGGTCACCGGTCTTCTCGACCGCGCCCTCGGGCTCGTACTCCAGGTGAAGCGTCACCTGGGTCGACTTCGCCATCGCGTCCGGGGTGAACGAGACGGTGCCCTTGTTCGTGGCACCCTCGACGGCACGCCAGGTGATGCGCTCATCGGGAACCTGGTCGACGATCTCGGCGTCCCACTCGCGGGTCACGCCGCCGATCTCGGCCTTCCAGTGCAGATGCTTGTCGTCGAGCTGGCGGACCGACTCGACGCCCTCCATGAACTGGGGGAACGACTCGAACTGGGTCCACTGGTCGTACGCGGTGCTGACCGGGACCGCGACCTGGACGCTCTTCTCGATGGTGCTCATGTCGTGTCTCCTCTCGATTGCGTACGACACGAGAGGTACCCGGCGTCCTCGCGGGCCATACGTTCTGGCGGCCCGGATTCTGCCGCGGTCACAACGCGCGAGCCGCGACCTGCCGCGAGTGTACGTCGGCCATGCGGATCACCGTCTGCCGGACGAACGGAACCAGCGTGTCGCCCTCACAGGCGGCGCGTGCGTCCGCGGCGACGTCCTCACCGGCCTGGACCGGGTAGAAGCGGAGCTGGAGCCCGTAGGCGAGCAGCCCGCCACCCCTGATGTCGGCGACGGCGTCGAGATATCGCTGCGCATACGGCGCCAGGATCTCCTCCTGGCCGGGGCGCCAGAACGCCGAGCTCAGGGCGTACCCACCGTCGGTGCGCGGCAGCCGGCGCTCGATCATGCTCACCTGCCAGGCCTCCTCCTTGGCCTCCGCGAGCGGCTGCGCCGTGCGTACGCCGAGGGCACTGACCCACGACTCGGGATCCGGGTCGCGCGCCTCCAGGGCTGCGACGGCCTCGGCGTCGTAGTCACCCGTCTCGGCGCGCCGGCCGAGCAGCCGCCAGGCAACCTGTACGTCCTCGGCGGCCCCTCGCTCGGCCAGCGCGAGCTGCTCGGGCGTGGAGGCGTGCGAGGCGAGCACGCGCAGGGCGGTGTCGCGGTTGGCCGGGTCCTCGGCGAGCACCGCGGCCGCTGCGGCGACCAGCGCGCGCTGCTCGGCGACCCGCTCGGGCGCCGTCCACAGCTCGGCAGCGGTGACGGCCATGCTCAGGAACTCGCCGGTGACCTGCGGGTTGCGCTCGGTCTCGAGGACCGAGAGGACGCGCGAGACGACCTCGGGGCCGGCGATCTCGCCGCGGAACAGGGCGGTCCAGGCGCTGTTGACCGCGACCGCCCGCGCCACCGCATCGGGTAGCCGGCCGGCGTTCTGGCCGAGCCAGGCTTCGCTGGCCTCGTCCGAGCGCACCGCCGCGAAGGTCACGTCGGTCGCGTTGACCAGGTGCGCGGCGGCATCGGGGAGCGAGACCGCGACGGGCTCGCCCGCCACGGTGACCGCAGTGGTGGCGAGCAGGGCGCCGGAGTCGTCGTAGGAGGCGATGTCGAGCCGGTGGGGACGTACGGTGCCGTCGGGGCTGGTGACCGAGACCTTGCCGTCGGCGAGGGTGATCACGTCGGTGCCGGCGTGGTCGAGCCACGCGGTGGTCCAGGCGGAGAGGTCCTTGCCCGCGGCCGCTCCGAAGGCGCCCATCAGGTCGTCGAGGACGGTGTTGCCGTAGGCGTGCTCGGCGAAGTAGGACTGCAGCCCGGCGAGGTAGGCCTCCTCGCCGATGTAGGCGTGCAGCTGCTGGAGCACGGCCTGGCCCTTCATGTAGGTGATCGCGTCGAAGTTGGCCATCGCGACGTCGACGCTGGGCACCACGCCCCGGATCGGGTGGGTGGCGGGCGTCGCGTCGATGTCGTAGCCCGCCTTCTTCTCGGTCAGCGCGATCGACGCCCACACGTCGGCGTGGTCGGGAAGCGCGGCCGAGGCCCACACGGCCGCCCACGAGGCGAAGGCCTCGTTGAGCCACAGGTCGTCCCACCAGCGCATCGTGACCAGGTCGCCGAACCACATGTGCGCCATCTCGTGGAGGACCACGTTGGTGCGCTCGGTCCGGTCGGCGTGGGTCGGTGCGGTGCGGAAGAGGAACACGTCGCTGTGGGTGACCGCACCCCAGTTCTCCATCGCGCCGCCCATGTCGGGCACGAAGATCTGGTCGTAGCGGCGCTGCGGGAACGGCATCCCGAACTTGGTGCCGAACCAGGCCAGCCCGTGCTCGGTCACGTGCAGGATCTCCTCACGGTCGCGCTCGAGCTGGCTGCGCAGCGACTGACGGGCGTACAGGCCCAGGTCGTAGCCGCCGCGGTCCTCGCGAACCTCGACGAACGGTCCGGCGTTGACCACCACGACGTACGTCGAGAGCGGGGGAGTGTCCTCGAAGACCCAGGTCCGCGCGCCGGCCGCCGGGTCCGAGACGCTCGCGGGCGCGGAGTTGGACAGCACCGTCCACTGCTCGGGGGCGCTCACGGTGAACCCGTGCACGGCCTTGAGGTCGGGCTGGTCGAAGCAGGCCCACAGCCGGCGAGCGTCGTCGGGCTCGAAGGAGGTCCACACGTAGACGTTGCCGTCGGAGGGGTCGACGGTGCGCAGCACGCCCTCGGAGGAGGCGGTGTCGGACTGGGAGGCGGTCACGACCAGGGTGTTGGTCTCGGCGAGGTCCTCCAGCGGGATCCGGCCGGCGCTGATCGTGGCGAGGTCGAGCTCCGTGCCGTTGAGCGTGGCCGCGCTGACCTCGGCCACGCAGTCGACGAACGTGCTCGAGCCCGGGGTGGCGGAGAAGGTGATCGTGGAGACGCTGGAGAGCGTCTCGCCCTCCAGCAGGCCGGTCATGTCGAGCGAGATGTCGTAGCGCTCGACGGTGACCGTGGCGGCCCGCGCGGCCGCCTCCTCCTGGGTGAGTGAGGCAGGGGCGGCGGGGGAGGTGGCAGACATGAGCCGAGGGTAGCCTCGGGCCATGACATCGGACGCACGAATTTCCGACTCGCCCGTGCCGCTGGACCAGGGACCGCTCACCGAGTGGGACGCCCCGGAGCGCTGGCCGGTCGCCTCGAGCGAGGACCTCCACCGTGACGGCTGGGTGGTCGCGCTGCGCGCCGACCGGATCAACCGCCCCGGTCACGAGGACGAGGAGCCGTTCCGTCGCCTGGTGGTCGAGCACCCGGGTGCCGCGGTCGTGCTGGCGCTGGACGAGGAGGAGCGGGCCCTGGTGATCACCCAGTACCGCCATCCCGCGAAGCGGCGCTTCGTGGAGCTGCCGGCCGGCCTGATCGACTACCCCGGCGAGGACCCGCTCGAGGTCGCGGTGCGCGAGCTGCGTGAGGAGGTGGCCCACGAGGCGGCGGAGTGGACGCCGCTGCTCTCGACGTACGCCTCACCGGGGCTCACCGAGGAGGTCCACCACTTCTTCCTCGCCCGCGGCCTCACCGCCAGCGACCGCGACGGCTTCGAGCTCGAGCACGAGGAGGCCGAGATGAGCGTCCACTGGGTGCCCTTCGAGGAGCTTCTGGAGGCCGTGCTGGACGGTCGGGCGACCGACTCGCCGGTCGTCCAGGCCGTGCTTGCGTATGCGGCTCTCAAGTCTCGTGGCAGAGTCTGATCAGGGGGTCTGGTCAGGACCGAGCGACGTGATTTTGGTGACGTGCGCCACACCGGGTTAGACATGCCGCGTCAGGCGGCGCACATCCGGCTGACCCGTAGACCCACGGACCACCACATTCACGGGCCATCACATGAAGGGCAGGGCAATGAGAATCGGCGTACCCAAGGAAGTCAAGAACCACGAGTACCGGGTGGCGATCACCCCCTCGGGCGTTCACGAGCTGGTGGCCAACGGCCACGAGGTCTTCGTCGAGGCAGGTGCCGGCGTCGGCTCCTCGATCCCCGACAGCGACTACGCCGCGGTCGGCGCCAAGATCCTCGGCGATGCCGACGAGACCTGGGGCAACGCCGACATGGTGCTCAAGGTCAAGGAGCCGGTCGCGGAGGAGTATCACCGCCTGCGCGAGGGCCTGACCCTGTTCACCTACCTCCACCTGGCCGCCGACAAGCCGCTGACGCAGGAGCTGCTGGCCAAGAAGGTCACCGCGATCGCGTACGAGACCGTCGAGCTGCCCAACCGGGCGCTGCCGCTGCTCTACCCGATGTCGGAGGTCGCCGGCTGCCTGGCGCCCCAGGTCGGCGCCTACAACCTGCTCAAGGCCCAGGGCGGCCGCGGCACCCTGATGGGTGGTGTCGGCGGTGTCGCCAACGCCAAGGTCGTCATCATCGGTGCCGGCGTCTCCGGGCAGAACGCCGCCAACATCGCCCTCGGCATGGGCGCGGACGTCACGCTGCTCGACACCGACCTGGAGAAGCTGCGGATGTCGTTCTGGCGCTACTCCAACCAGGTCCACGGGCTCGCGTCGAACAAGCTCGCGCTCGAGGAGCAGGTGCTCGCGGCCGACCTGGTCATCGGCGCCGTGCTGATCCCGGGGGCGGCCGCGCCGAAGCTGGTCAGCAACGACCTGGTCTCGCGGATGAAGCCGGGCTCGGTGCTGGTCGACATCGCGATCGACCAGGGCGGCTGCTTCGAGGACTCCCACGCCACCACCCACGCGGACCCGACCTACCAGGTCCACAACTCGACCTTCTACTGCGTGGCCAACATGCCCGGCGCGGTGCCCAACACCTCCACCTACGCCCTGACCAACGCGACCATGCCGTACGCCGTCGCCCTGGCCAACAAGGGCTGGCAGCAGGCGTTGCGTGAGGACGCTGCGCTCGCCAAGGGCCTCAACACCCACGCCGGCCAGCTCACCTACGGGCCCGTCGGCGAGGCGGTCGGGATCGACTCCGTCGCGCTCGCAGACGTGCTCGGCTGATCGCCTCAGGAGTCACAGCAGTCACGCCGTACAGGCAGTTCCGGCACTTCTCAGGCAATGCAATGCCTGAGAAGTGCCGGAATACCCGGTTAACCGGGTATTCCTCCCCGATCGGATCCGCCACCCCTGGTTGGATGGACCCGTGACTGCCGCATCGAATGCCTCGGGCTCCGCTTCAGCGGTGGAGCACGCGATGCGTACGTATCTCGACCATCTGACGGTCGAGCGGGGCCTCGCGGCCAACACGCTGTCCTCCTACCGGCGCGACCTGCGGAGGTACGCCGAGTTCCTCGCCCAACAGCGCGTCGACGACCTCGCCGGGGTCTCGGAGGCGACGGTGTCGGGGTTCCTGGCCCACCTGCGCGAAGGCAGCGAGGAGCACCCGGCGCTGAGCGCGACCTCGGCGGCGCGGACGGTCGTCGCGGTGCGCGGGTTCCACAAGTTCGCGGTGGCCGACGGGCTGGTCGAGGCCAACCCGGCCGGCCACGTGAAGCCTCCGCGCGCGGAGAAGCGGCTGCCGAAGGCGCTGCCACTGGCCGACGTGGAGGCGATCCTGGAGGCGGCGGGCGCGCCCGGGACGCCGCTCGCGCTGCGTGACCGGGCCCTCCTGGAAGTGCTCTACGGCACCGGCGCCCGCATCTCCGAGGCGGTCGGCCTCGACGTCGACGATCTCGACCGGGTCGACCACGTCGTACTCCTGCGAGGCAAGGGCGGCAAGGAGCGGATCGTCCCGGTCGGCTCCTACGCCATCGAGGCCGTCGAGGCCTACCTGACCCGGGCCCGCCCCGACCTCGCGGCCGCCCGCTCGGGGGGTGCGCTCTTCCTCAACGCCCGCGGCGGCCGCCTCTCCCGCCAGTCGGCCTGGACCGTGCTGACCCGGGCCGCCGAGCGCGCCGGGATCCACAAGGACGTCTCGCCCCACACCCTGCGCCACTCCTTCGCCACCCACCTGCTGGACGGCGGCGCCGACGTACGTGTCGTGCAGGAGCTGCTGGGCCATGCGTCGGTGACCACGACGCAGATCTACACTCTTGTCACCGTGGACAATCTCCGAGAGGTCTTCGCGACCGCACACCCGAGGGCCCTGTGACCGACACCAGCTGGATCCCCAAGGTCGGAGCGAGCCCTGACGACGTCTACGAGGCGGTCGTGGCATGGGCCGAGGGGAGTGGCCGCAGCCTCTACCCCCACCAGGACGAGGCGATCATGTCCCTCCTGGCCGGCGACAACGTGATCCTGGCGACGCCGACGGGCTCGGGGAAGTCGCTGGTCGCGGCGGGCGCGCACGCGGCGGCGCTCGCCGAGGACAAGGTCTCCTTCTACACCGCGCCGATCAAGGCGCTGGTCAGCGAGAAGTTCTTCGATCTGGTGGAGACGTTCGGCGCCGAGAACGTCGGCATGCTGACCGGCGACGCCAGCGTCAACGCCGACGCCCCGATCATCTGCTGCACCGCCGAGGTGCTCGCCAACCTGGCGCTGCGAGAAGGAAAGCACGCCGACGTCGGGCTCGTGATCATGGACGAGTTCCACTACTACGGCGAGCCCGACCGCGGCTGGGCGTGGCAGGTGCCGCTGCTCGAGCTGCCGCAGGCCCAGTTCCTGCTGCTCTCCGCGACGCTCGGCGACACCAGCGCCCTGGCCAAGGACATGACCAGGCGAAACGGCCGCGAGACCGTCCTCGTCGACCAAGCGGAACGACCCGTTCCGCTCACCTTCGACTGGCGCCTCACGCCGCTCCAGGAGACCCTCGAGGAGCTCGTCACCACCGGCCAGGCTCCCGTCTACGTCGTCCATTTCACCCAGAAGGACGCCGTCACCCACGGCACCTCCCTGCTCAATGCCGGTTGGCTGAAGCTCTCCACCGAGGAGAAGGACCAGATCGCCAAGCGGCTCGAGCCGGTCCGCTTCGCCGCCGGCTTCGGCAAGACCCTCTCCAAGCTGCTGCGCAAGGGCATCGGCGTCCACCACGCCGGCATGCTCCCCAGATACCGAAGGCTCGTCGAGCAGCTCGCCCAGGCCGGGCTGCTCAAGGTCATCGCCGGCACCGACACCCTCGGCGTCGGCATCAACGTCCCGATCCGCACGGTGCTCTTCACCGGCCTGGCCAAGTTCGACGGCCGCCGCCAGCGCATCCTGCGCACCAGGGAGTTCCTCCAGATCGCCGGAAGGGCCGGCCGGGCGGGCTTCGACACCCAGGGCTACGTCGTCGTCCAGGCGCCTGAGCACATCATCGAGAACGAGAAGGCCAAGGCGAAGTCCGAGGAGCGCCGCAAGGCCGGCAAGAAGAACTCCAAGGCTCAGCTCAAGAAGCCGCCCGAGGGCACGGTCGTGTGGACCGAGGCGACCTTCACCAAGCTCGTCGACGGCGCCCCCGAGCCGCTGCAGAGCCGGATGAAGGTCGACAACTCGATGATCCTCAACGTCGTCGCCCGCGACGAGGACGCCTTCGAGGTGATGCGCCGGATCACCATGGACAACCACGAGGAGCGGCGGACCCAGCTCAAGCTCGCCCGCCGGGCCCTGCGCCTGACCCGCTCTCTGGTCCACAGCGGGGTCCTGACCAGGCTCGCCGAGCCCGATGCGTACGGGCGTCGCTACGTCCTCACCGAGGCCCTTCCCGCCGACTTCGCCCTCAACCAGCCGCTGGCCCACTTCGCCCTCGCAGCACTGGACACGCTCGATCCGGAGTCGCCCGAGCACACCCTCGAGATCGTCTCGGTGATCGAGTCCGTTCTCGAGCCGCCGCGCCAGATCCTCTTCGCCCAGCAGCACGAGGCCCGCGGCAAGGCGATCGAGAACATGAAGGCCGACGGCGTCGAGTACGACGAGCGGATGGCTCTCATCGAGGAGATCACCTGGCCCAAGCCGATGGCCGAGCGGCTCGAGGCGCTCTTCGAGGTCTACCGCGGCACCCACCCGTGGCTGCCGGAGGACGCTCTCGACCCCAAGTCGATCCTGCGCGAGATGTACGAGCAGGGGATGACCTTCACCGACGTCGTACGCCGCTACCAGCTCGCCCGCTCCGAGGGCCTGGTGCTGCGCTACCTGACCGACGCCTACCGCACCTTCCGGCACACCCTCCCCGAGACCCACAAGAGTCCCGAGATCGAGGACCTGGTCGAGTGGCTGGGGGAGACCATCCGGCAGACCGACTCCTCGCTGCTCGACGAGTGGGAGGCGCTCTCCGACCCCGAGCACATCCCGTCGGCCGTGGCCCACCACGAGGCGCCACCACCACCGCGGTCGCTGTCCCAGCAGACCCGTGCGTTCGAGATCATGGTCCGCAACGCGATGTGGGCCCGGGTCGACGCGGTCTCGCGGGACGACCTCGACACGCTGATGTCGCTCGAGCGCTCCGCAGCCGACCGGCTCGAGCCCGCGCGCGACGTGGTGATGACCCGGTCCCGCTGGGACGACGCCCTCGAGGCCTACTTCGCCGAGCACGACGACGTGGGCATCTCCGCTGACGCGCGCTCGCCCAAGCTGCTCACCTGGACCGTCGAGCGCGGCGCCCCGGCGGGAGTGGACGAGGAGGACGAGGCGTACGACTCGACCCGGGTCTGGCGGGTCACCCAGACCCTCGACGACCCGGCCGGTGACCACGACTGGGTGATCGAGGCGGTGGCCGATCTGGACGCGAGCGACGAGGCCGGCGAGCTGGTTCTGGCGACCGTGGCGATGCGTCGGCTGTGACGGGTTGCTCGGTTCCGCTAGCGTTGGGGCGTGCGCAAGCTACTGAAGAACCCCGTCGTCGTCGCGGCCATCGCCAAGATCGCCAACGAGGCTCGTAAGCCCGAGAATCAGAAGAAGATCAAGGACGCTGCGGGCAAGGCCTACGACCAGTTCCAGAAGCGCCGTCGGTCGCACTGAGCTCGACCGACCGAGCGGAGATCCATCCACAGGTTTCTCCACATCGAAGGCCCTCCCTGTGGGGCTGGCGGTGCGCCAAGTGCACAGGTCATCAACAGATTCGGGCCGCGTAGCAGAATCACCCGGATTTGCCTTGTGACACGCCCGGCGCGGCTCCTACAGTCGCGCAGATCCGGGTCTTAGAGTCGCCGTGTCGACATATAGACCCGCTAGCCGTGATCGTCCCAGGGCCGCGGCAACTGAACCGGGGGTGGAGGAATGGAAGACAGCTATTTCGGAGCAGGTGGCGCGACCGCGCCGCAGATGCCTCCGCAGACGCCGGCGGCCCCGCCGCCGGCCTATCCGCCCTCGGCCCGGCTGCGCGCCAACGCCCCTGAGCCCGACGCGGGGTCCTTCGACTCCCCGGGCAAGAACAAGATGGGCCCGACCGGTCGTCCCTGGCCCAACCTCCCCGAGCCCGGTCCCGCCACCGGCGGCCCCGCGCGCACGGTCGCGATGGTCAACCAGAAGGGTGGCGTCGGCAAGACCACGACCACCATCAACCTGGGTGCTGCGCTGGCCGAGCACGGCCGCAAGGTCCTGATGGTCGACTTCGACCCGCAGGGGTCGCTCTCGGTCGGTCTGGGTCTCCAGCCCAACGAGATCGAGCTGACCGTCTACAACCTGCTGATGGAGCGTGATATCACGCTCGAGGACGTCGTCGTCCCCTCCGGCATCGACGGCGTCGACCTGCTGCCGGCCAACATCGACCTCTCCGCCGCCGAGGTGCAGCTGGTCCAGGAGGTCGCTCGCGAGCAGACCCTGGCCCGCGCGCTGGCGCCGGCCGTCGCCAACTACGACGTGATCCTCATCGACTGTCAGCCGAGCCTGGGCCTGCTGACCGTCAACGCGCTGACCGCCTCCGACTCCGTGGTCGTGCCGCTGGAGTGCGAGTACTTCGCGCTGCGCGGCGTCGCCCTGCTCAAGGACACCATCGACAAGGTTCAGGAGCGGCTCAACCCGCGTCTGAAGATCGACGGAATACTGGGCACGATGTACGACAGCCGCACCATGCACAGCCGCGAGGTCATGGAGACCCTGGTCAACGGCTGGGGCGACCGCGTCTTCCACAGCGTCATCCGCCGCACTGTGAAGTTCGCCGACTCCACCGTGGTCGGCGAGCCGATCACCGAGTACGCATCCAGCTCCACCGGCGCCGACTCCTACCGGATGCTCGCCAAGGAGGTGCTGGCCCGATGGCAACGCGGCGAGTGAGGGTTCCGGCTGCCGACGACCTGTTCCGGCGTACGTCCGACGGCGCTGCCGCCGCGGGGCCCGCCGCCGAGGCGAAGGCCCGTCCGGTGCATGCCGTGCCCGAGCCGGCCGAGGAGACACCGGCTGCGAAGAAGCGGTCCAGCGGCCGGGTACGCCATGACGAGAAGATGACGGTCTACATCACCTCCGAGGAGCTGCTCGACCTCGAGCACGCCCGGCTCAACCTGCGGGCCAAGCACAGCATCGCGGTCGACCGCGGCCGGCTGGTGCGCGAGGCGCTCGCGATCGTGCTGGCCGACCTGGAGGAGTACGGGGACGACAGCGCCCTCGTGCACCGGCTCGCCGAGTGACGGTCACGCAGATGGCCGATGCCCCGGAGGGGGCCGAGGAGCAGGAGTCGAGCGGTGCCGGGGGCTTCGAGGTGCACCTCGGCAACTTCGAGGGTCCCTTCGACCTGCTGCTCAGCCTGATCGCCAAGCACAAGCTCGACATCACCGAGGTCTCCCTGGCCACGGTGACCGACGAGTTCATCGCCTACGTCAAGAAGGGCGCCGCCGAGAGGTCGCCCGAGGGCGGGGGCAAGGGTGTCTGGGATCTGGAGCAGACCTCCAACTTCCTGCTGGTCGCGAGCACGCTGCTCGACCTGAAGGCGGCTCGGCTGCTGCCGCAGGGTGACGTCGAGGACGAGGAAGACCTCGCGCTGCTCGAGGCGCGCGACCTGCTCTTCGCGCGCCTGCTGCAGTACAAGGCGTTCAAGCAGGTCGCGGCCGTCTTCGGCGAGCGTCTCGCGAAGGAGTCCAAGCGCCACCCGCGCTCGGTCCAGCTCGAGCCGCGCTATGCGGGGCTCCTGCCCGAGGTGCTCATCGGGATCGGGCTGGAGCAGTTCGCCCAGCTCGCCGCGGCCGCGATGGCACCCAAGCCGGGGCCGCCCGAGATCGGGCTGTCCCACATCCACGGCTCGAAGGTGTCGGTCAAGGAGCAGGCGGCCCTGGTCATCGAGCGGCTGCGCGCCGGCGGGCAGGTCACCTTCCGTGGCCTCTGCGCCGACTCGCCGGACACGCTGACCACGGTGGCCCGGTTCCTCTCGCTGCTGGAGCTCTTCCGCGAGGGCGCGGTCGCCTTCGACCAGGTCACCGCGCTGGGCGAGCTGACCATACGCTGGACCGGCGACGAGGCGCTCGATGTCGATGAGCTGATCCAGGACGAGTTCGAGGGGCAGCCGCCCGCGGAGGGCGGCGCCGATGACGGGGAGAAGGACGATGACTGAGGCTGCCACGGGGGAGACCACCGAGGAGACCCTGGCGATCGAGTTCGCCGACCTGCGGCCTGCGCTCGAGGCGGTGCTGATGGTCGCCGACGAGCCGCTGGCGGCGGCATCTCTGGCCTCGGCGGTCGGTCACCCGACGGCAGCGGTGATCGAGGCCCTGGAGGCCCTGGCGGGCGAATACACCGAGCAGGGCCGCGGCTTCGATCTGCGCAACGTCGCGGGCGGCTGGCGGTTCTACACCCGCGAGGAGTACGCCGCCGTCGTCGAGGGCTTCGTGCTCGAGGGTCAGCAGGCTCGGCTCACCCAGGCTGCCCTGGAGACGCTGGCCGTGGTCGCCTACAAGCAGCCCGTCTCGCGCGCCCGGGTCTCCGCGATCCGCGGTGTCAACGTCGACGGCGTGATGCGAACGCTGCTCACCCGCGGCCTCGTCGAGGAGGCCGGCCAGGACCACGAGACCGGCGCCAACCTCTACCGCACCACGGGCTACTTCCTCGAGCGGATCGGCATCACCGACCTCGGCGAGCTCCCCGAGCTGGCTCCGTACCTGCCCGACCTCGCCGACATGGAGGAGGAGCTGACCGAGCAGGTCAGCCAGGAGGCGCTGGCGGCACAACCGGAAGAGAGCGCGGCAAATGGGGATGACTCGGCGGATACGGCAGAATCGAAGACGTGAGCGACCTGCCTGAGCGAGACGATCTGCCGCTGGACGACGAGGGCCTGATCCGGCTCCAGAAGCTGCTGGCCCTGGCCGGCATCGCGTCGCGGCGCGGCAGCGAGATCCTGATGCTCAACGGCTCCGTCGAGGTCAACGGCGAGGTGGTCACCCGCCTCGGCACCAAGGTCGACCCCGGCAAGGACGTCGTACGCGTCGACGGCAAGCGGCTCCCGCCGATCTCCGGCAAGGTCTACCTGGCCCTCAACAAGCCGCGTGGCGTGGTCTCGACGATGAGCGACCCCGAAGGCCGACGCAACCTCTCGGACCTGGTCGCCGACCGCCCCGAGCGTCTGTTCCACGTCGGCCGTCTCGACACCGACACCGAGGGCCTGATCATCCTCACCAACGACGGTGACTTCGCCCACCGGCTGGCCCACCCCAGCTACGAGGTCGACAAGACCTACGTCGCCGAGGTCAGTGGCGAGATCTTCCCCAACGTACGCAAGCGGCTCCTCGCCGGTGTCACCCTCGAGGACGGACCGGTGACCGTCACCAAGGCCCGGATCATGGAGACCCGCAAGGACAAGTCGATCATCGAGCTGGTCATCCACGAGGGCCGCAACCGCATCGTGCGCCGCCTCCTCGACCACCTCGGCCACCCGGTGACGCGGCTGACCCGCACCCGGATCGGCCCGGTCCGGCTCGGCACCATGAAGCCCGGCGAGATGCGCGACCTGTCCCGCGAGGAGCTCGGCGAGCTCCTCGACACCACCGAGCTCTGAGGCCGCAGAAACCCTGGTGCGTACGTGGGGCTCGAGCCGCTAAGGTGATCGGCATGCAGCAGCGCGCGATGAGCACGACGACGCCGGACCCACTCCGGCGCTGACCTGCTGTCCACTTTTCGCAGACCGCCCCGGAGCATCGCTCCGGGGCGGTTCTCGTCTCTGGTGGCCGTGCTCCGGGACCTCGACCCAGGAGCACACCATGAATCTCGATCATCGCGACCTCAACCGCGACCTCGCCATCTTCGCCACCGACCCGCTGGCCGGATCCGGGCTGCCACTCTGGCTGCCCGACGGGGCCGTCATCTTCGCCGAGCTGGAGCGGCTCGCCGCCGACTTGGCCCGGGCCGACGGCTGCGTACCGGTCAAGACCCCGGTGCTCGGGAAACGTGCGCTCTTCGAGCGCTCGGGTCACTGGGCGAAGTTCGCCGAGGACATGTTCCCGCCGATGTCGATGGGATCGGGTTCGGACGAGGACGATCTCGTGCTCCGTCCGGCCAACTGCCCGCACCATGCGCTGGTCTACAAGGCCCGCCAGCACTCCTACCGTGAGCTCCCGATCCGGCTGCACGAGCTCGCCCCGATGTTCCGCGCCGAACGCTCCGGGGTGCTCTCGGGTCTGAGCCGGGTACGCCAGATCAACCTCGACGACACCCACGTCTTCTGCCGCCCCGACCAGGTGGCCGAGGAAGCGGGTAAGGCGCTGCGGTCGGCGCTGAAGGCCCAGGAGATCCTCGGTCTGCGGGTCGACTACGTACGCCTCTCCCTCCGCGACGACTCTCCGTCCTACCTCGGTTCCGTCGAACAGTGGGACGGCGCCGAGGAGGCGCTGAGGAAGGCGGCGGCCGAGGCCGGCGTCGAGGTCGTCGTGGCGCCGGGCGAGGCCGCCTTCTACGGACCCAAGCTCGACCTGCAGGTCATCGACCCTGCCGGCCATGAGGAGACCATCGCCACCGTCCAGGTCGACTTCAACCAGCCCGAGCGCTTCGACCTCACCTACGACGCCGCCGACGGGTCCCAGCAGCGGGTCGTGATGGTCCATCGAGGCACCGTCGGGTCGATGGAGCGCGTCACCGCTGCCCTCCTGGAGCGCTACCAGGGTCGTCTCCCGCTGTGGCTGGCGCCTGTCCAGATCGCCGTCCTCCCTGTCTCCGCAGATCAGGACGCCGCTGCCCGCGGGCTCGTCGACGCGCTCGTCGCCGATGGGCTCCGTCCGCGTCTGGACGCCGACGGCTCGCTCGGTGCTCGGATCCGCGAGTCTCGTCGCCGGCGGGAGCCGCTGATCGCGGTCCTCGGGTCGGTCGAGGCCGATGGAGGGCAGGTTCAGGTACGCGACGTCGCCGCCGGTGTCGAGCGGCGGGTCGATGTCGATGATCTGGTGGCGCGGATGAAGGCGGCGTACGAGTCTCGGGCGGTTGGCGTGTCGTGGTGAGAGCTTGAGGCGTCATGACCATCACCGCCCAGCGCTATCGCACACCCTCCTCGCCGGCGGCGATAGTGCATGGGCAACCCGCCTCGACCGTGGCACCATCGAGATATGACCGTGCCGGAGGTGCTGCGGCCCTATGTCACCTCGCTGGTCACCTACGACGTCGACTTCGGGGCGCCGGGGGTGCATCGGGGGATGCCGTCGACCGAGATCACTTTCGTGCTCCCGGTAGACGAGCCGTTGGTGACCTCGTGGGGGAGCGGGACGGAGCCGGTGACGGCGTGGTCGATGGTCTCCGGGTTGCACACCCGGCCGGCGGCGATCCATCACCACGGCCACCAGCGGGGCGTACAGCTGGGGTTGACCACCACCGGGGTGCGGGCGCTGTTCGGGATGCCGGCGGCGGCGTGGCGCGGCGAGCTCCTCGCCCTCGACGAGGTCGCGGCACCTGGGGGCGTACGTCATCTTCCGGAGCGGCTGGCCGAGGCCGATCCGCGGGAGTGGGCACGGTTGGTGGTGACCGGCCTGGTCGAGGCGCTGGCACGCCATGGCGAGCCCGGACCGAGGGCGGAGGTCGGCCGCGCGCTGGCGCTGCTGACCGGGGGAGCGGGAGTGCAGGAGGTGGCCGACGACGTCGGCTACAGCCGCAGGCGGATCAGTGACCTGGTGCGCGCCGAGACCGGGGTGGCGCCGAAGCAGTTCCAGCGGCTGGCGCGCTTCGACCGCTCGCGTGGACTGGTCGGCCGGATGCCACTGGCCCGCGCGGCGACCGCCTGCGGCTATGCCGACCAGGCGCACCTGACGCGGGAGTGGCAGGAATTCGGCGGGTGTACGCCCACGACCTGGCTGCGCGAGGAGTTCCCATTCGTTCAAGACCTGGCCTACGCATCGGGCGTTGACTCGGATGCATGAGCACTGAGCAGAAGACCGACGTAGCGAAGATCAAGTACTGGCAGTCGATGGCGTTCCAGGACGCCGAGAAGATGATGACGTGGCTGAGCGCAATCGGCTTCGTCGAGCACGCCACCTACCGCGAGGGCGGCATCGTGCACCACGCGGAGTGGCTCTGGCCCGGGGGAGGCGGGCTGATGTTCGGACAGGTACGCGAGGACGGCGGCATCAAGAACACCGGTGTCTCCTCCGCCTACCTGGTCACCGACGACCCCGACGCCGTCTTCGACAAGGCGGTCGCCGCCGGCGCCACCGTGGACCGGCCGATGGTCGACCAGGACTACGGCGGCCGCGGTGGCACCGTGACCGATCCCGAGGGCAACTCCTGGTCCATCGGCAGCTACCAGCCTTCGTGATCGCGACGCGATATCGCACACCCTGGTCGCCGGTCGCGGTAGCGCACCACATGCGCTGAGACGAGAAGGGTCCGGCGGCATCGACCGTCTAGCCTTGGAGGCATGACACAGACCGGGCACGCAGGGGGAGGGCTGTCGACTCTGACCGGCCCGGTCGAGATCGTCGGTGTCGGCCTGCTCGGCACCTCGGTCGCGCTCGCCTGCGCCTCCGCCGGACTCGATGTGCTGCTGAGCGACTCGGTCGCCAGTCACGTGCGCACCGCGACCGGCCTCGGGGCCGGCCGCCGCCGCAGGCCCGGCGACGCGCCGCAGCTGGTCGTCGTCGCGGTCCCGCCGGCGCACCTCGGCGAGGTGATCGCCCGAGCGCTCGCCGACAGCCCCGGCGCCGTCGTGACGGACGTCGGCAGCGTGAAGGCCTCGCCGCTGGCCTACGTCCGTGAGCACAGCCCCGGTGACGTACGACGCTACGTCGGCGGGCACCCGATGGCCGGCAGCGAGCGCTCCGGGCCGCTGGCCGCGACCTCGACGCTGTTCGAAGGGCGGCCCTGGGCGGTCACGCCGCACGCGGAGGCGGACCTCGAGGCGACCGAGCTCGTCGGCGAGCTCGCCACGCTGTGCGGCGCCGTTCCGCTGACCCTCAGCCCGGAGGACCACGACCAGGCCGTCGCCCGCACCTCCCACGTCCCGCACCTGATGGCCGCCCTGGTGGCCGGCCGCCTGGCGGTGGCGCCCGAGGGACACCTCGGCCTCAGCGGTCAAGGGGTCCGCGACGTGACCCGTGTGGCCGCCGGCGATCCCGGCCTCTACGGCCAGATCGTGGCCGGCAACGCCCGCGCGGTGACCGACCTGCTCACCGAGGTGCGCGCTCAGCTCGACGAGATGATCGCGGCGGTGGGCAACGGTGACGCGGCCGCCCTGGACGTACTTCTCAAGGAGGGGCAGGCGGGGACCAGAGCCATCCCCGGCAAGCACGGCCGGCCGCAGACCGCGCAGGCGACCATCTACGTCACGGTGCCCGACGAGCCCGGCAACCTGGCCCGTCTCTTCGCCGACGCGGGGGAGAGCGGCGTCAACATCGAGGACGTACGCATCGACCACGACCCCGGCCGCCCGGTCGGTGTCATGGAGCTGATCGTGGCCGACGACGCGGCCGACCGGATGCAGGCGATTCTGGAGTCCCGGGGTTGGGTCGCTCACCGGTAGGCTCCCGCCCGTGAGCAGCAGCAATCCCACCACTGAACCCGCCCGCATCGTCATCGCCGTCGACGGCACCTCCGGCTCCGGGAAGTCGAGCACCTCGCGCGGCGTCGCCGACCGCCTGGGCATGCGCTTCCTCGACACCGGCGCGATGTACCGGGCGATGACCTGGTGGATGCTCAGCAACGACATCGACGTGCACGACGCAGACGCGATCGCCGCCGCGGCCGGCAAGCCGGTGATCACCTCCGGCACCGACCCGCTCGCCCCGACGATCGCCCTCGACGGCGCCGACGTCTCGGTCGAGATCCGCAGCGACAAGGTCAACGCGGCGGTCTCCCCGGTCGCCACCGTCCCCGAGGTCCGTGCCCGCCTGATCGCGCTCCAGCAGCAGGAGATCCGGGACGCCCTCGCCGCCGGCTCCGGCATCGTGGTCGAGGGCCGCGACATCGGCACCGCGGTCTGGCCGCAGGCCGACCTGAAGCTGTACGTCACCGCCGACCCCGCCGCACGCGCCGCGCGCCGCGCGGCCGAGGAGGGCGGCACCGACGCGGAGGCCGTCCGCGCGTCGCTGGAGAACCGCGACAAGATCGACTCCACCAAGGGCGGTGCGGTGGTGCCGGAGGGCGCCACCCATCTCGACACCACGCCCTACACGCTGGAGGAGGTCATCGACCTCGTCGTCGACCTCGCTCAGAAGGCGGGGGAGTGAGCGCGAGCCCGCCCGCGGGCACACCCCGCACCGAGCTTCCCCGCACCGACGGGGTCCCGCATCCGAGCCGGTGGGCGCTCTACCACATCAACGTCTACGCCCGGTGGCTGATCCGGCGCCGGTTCGACGTACGCCTGCACGAGACCGCCAACATCCCGGCGACCGGGCCGGTCGTCTTCGCCTCCAACCACATCGGGATCATCGACGGCCCGCTGCTGGCGATCTTCACGCCGCGACCGGTGCACGCCCTGACCAAGCTCGAGATGTTCGAGCACTGGTTCCTCGGCCCGTTCCTGCGCTGGGCCGGTCAGATCCCGCTCTACCGGTTCGGCAGCGACCCGGCCGCGGTGAAGATGGCGCTGAAGGTGCTGCGTGAGGGCAACGCGATGGGCATCTATCCCGAAGGCACCCGGGGCGCGGGCGACCTGTCCCACTTCAACCGCGGCGCCGCCTATCTCGCCCTCGCCTCGGGTGCTCCGGTGGTGCCGGTGACGATGCTCGGCAGCCGCGATCCGGGCGGCGGCGTCTCGTCGCTGCCACACAAAGGTGCTCGGATCGACATCGTCTATGGCGAGCCTTTCCACGTCGAGCGCGTAGGCTGGCCGCGTACCAGGGAACAAGTCGGGCATGTCTCGGGTTTGCTCCAGAAGCACATGCAGGTCCAACAGGACCATGCCCTGGCGTTGACCGGTCGCGAACTGCCCGGTCCGCTACCTAGCGAGGAGAACAATGACTGACCCCGACGTTTCGTACGAAGAGGTACGAGACACCACCGAGACCGACGAGACCCCGGCCGGCCCACTGCCGGTGCTGGCGGTCGTCGGCCGCCCGAACGTCGGGAAGTCGACCCTGGTCAACCGGATCATCGGTCGTCGCGAGGCCGTCGTCCAGGACGTACCCGGAGTGACCCGCGACCGCGTCTCCTACGACGCCGACTGGAACGGCAAGGCGTTCACGCTGGTCGACACCGGCGGCTGGGACCCCGACGCCCAGGGCCTGGCCGAGCGGATCGCCGCTCAGGCCGAGATCGCGGTCTCGCTGGCCGACGCCGTCCTCTTCGTGGTCGACGCGACCGTCGGCATCACCGACGCCGACGAGGCAGTCGTACGCATCCTGCGCAAGTCCGGCAAGCCGGTCGTCCTGGCCGCCAACAAGGTCGACGACATGCGCACCGAGGCCGAGGCCGCCGCGCTGTGGAACCTCGGGCTCGGTGAGCCCTGGCCGGTCTCCGCGCTGCACGGCCGCGGCTCGGGCGACATGCTCGACGCGATCCTCGCGGTGCTCCCCGACCCGCCGCCGCTTCCCGAGGGCACCGAGATCGGTGGCCCGCGCCGGGTTGCGCTGGTCGGCAAGCCCAACGTGGGCAAGTCGAGCCTGCTGAACAAGCTGGCCCAGGAGGAGCGGGCGGTCGTCGACAACGTCGCCGGCACCACCGTCGACCCGGTCGACGAGCTGATCGAGCTCGGCGGCCGCGAGTGGCGCTTCATCGACACCGCCGGGATCCGCAAGCGGGTCAAGGAGGCCTCGGGCCACGAGTACTACGCCTCCCTGCGCACCACCACCGCCATCGACCGCGCCGAGGTCGCCGTGCTCGTCCTCGACGGCGGCGAGAAGATCTCCGAGCAGGACATCCGCATCCTGCAGACCGTCCGCGAGGCCGGCCGGGCGCTGGTGATCGCGTTCAACAAGTGGGACCTCGTCGACGAGGACCGTCGCTGGCAGCTCGACCGCGAGATCGAGCGCGATCTCGTCCAGGTGCAGTGGGCCCCGCGGATCAACATCACCGCCCGCACCGGCTGGCACGTCGACCGCCTGGTCCCGGCTCTCGACAAGGCCCTCGAGGGCTGGGAGACGCGGATCGGCACCGGCGCGCTCAACTCGTTCCTCGGCCGCCTCGTCGCCGAGCACCCGCACCCGGTCCGGTCCGGCAAGCAGCCGAAGATCCTCTTCGGCACTCAGCCCTCCACCGCGCCGCCGACGTTCGTGCTGTTCACCAGCGGCAAGCTCGAAGCCTCCTACGAGCGCTTCATCGAGCGCCGTCTGCGCGAGGAGTTCGGCTTCGTCGGCACCCCGATCGTGCTCCAGCAGCGGGTTCGGGAGAAGCGCAAGCGCTAGTCCTCGGGTGGGGCGGGCGTCAGCTGACCGTCCGCCCCTACCTGCACCCAGCCGTGGTTCGCGGCGTGCCAGCCGAGCTGCATCCGGGTCTCCACCCCGGCGAGGTCGAGCAGCGCTCGCACCCTGCGCTGCACGGTACGCAGCGACGTACCGAGCTGTTTGGCGACGGCCTGGTCGGTGAGCCCGGCGAGCAGCAGCCCGAGGACCTGCGCGTCCTCGTCGTCGACCTGGTGCGCGACGTCGCCGGTGAGACCGGCGGTCCCCACCAGCATCGGCGTCGACTGGTCCCACACGTTCTCGTAGAGCGCGATCAGGGCGTCGAGCAGCGTGCTTTCGCGGACGAGCAGCGCACCGACGACGTCGCCCGAGGAGGTCAGCGGCATCAGGGCGAGCCGCCTGTCGACGATGAGGAGCTTGAGCGGCACCTGGTCGGCGAAGCGGATCTCCTCGCCCGCGTCGGTCGCCTCGATCGCCTCGTCGACGGTCACGTCGTGGCTCTCGAGCATGCTGCGCTCGACCACGACCCGGTAGTGCACGCCCCGCGCGACGGCCTTGTTCTCGGCCGAGTTCTCCTGGCTGGAGGTCACGATCACCGGCGGGCGTACGAACGCGTCGACGCGTTCGCGCGCGCCGAGCTGGACCTGCTCGAACCGGTGCCGGACGGCGTCCTCGCCGTGGATCACGTCGACCACGTCCGTGGGCCCGCGGCCGGCAGCCGCCACCCGGTAGGCCTCGTCGAGGCGGCTGAGCTCGATCTCCGCCTGCCGCACCTCGTCCTGCTGCCGGGCGAGCAGCGCGCCGAGCGCGATCGCGGGCGGGGCGGCGGCGAAACGCCGCTCGTCGCCGGTGATCCGAGCGGCCAGACCGTGCTCCTCGAGGCGGCGCAGCAGCAGATGTGCCTCTCCCGGTGACGTCCCGAACGCGCTGAGGGCGGCCGCGAACTCGGCGGCGGTGGCGGAGGGCATGGTGATGAGCTCGCCGTAGGCGAGGGTCTCATCGGGGGTCAGACCGAGCACGAGGCCGAGCATGGCACTTCTGCGACACAACCCGGATGTTCCGGTGCTGACGGAGTCTCGCCATGCCGTAAAACCGCCACGACATCGCTCTTGTCGCCTGTCGCGCCCCATTGACAGGGTCCATCTCCATGAGACCCCCAACCACATCCGGCCTGTCGGCCGCCACCAAGGCCGTCGCGGCAGCTGCTGCGGCGACCGCCCTGGTCGCGACCATGGCCACCAGCGCGCATGCGACCCCAGGCACCGACCCCACGCCTGAGGGCCCCCGGACCGACGCTGGCAGCACCGCCGGCACGGCGCCCCGTACGCCCGCCCTCGACGACGGACGGACCACGATCACCCTCGTGACCGGCGACGTCATCGACGTGATCGCGACCGACGACGGAGTCCTGACCCTTGGGTTCGACGCCGCCGCCGGTGCGATCGAGACCCAGCAGGTGGGCGACCACCTCTACGCGATCCCCACCGCTGCCAAGCCCTACCTGGCCGCGGGCACGCTCGACCGCCGGCTCTTCGACGTCACCGGGCTCCTCGAGATGAGCTACGACGACGAGACCGTCGACGCCACTCCGCTGATCCTGGAGCAGGCCCCGACCCGTGCCAAGGCGGCGAAGCTGCCGGGCGCCGAGCGTACGCTCGACCTGCCGAGCATCGACGCCGACGCCGTGGCGGTGAGCAAGAAGAAGTCGTCCGCCTTCTGGTCCGCGGTGGCCACCGACGGCGGGGCGTCCGCGCGCGCAGCGGGTCCGGCCGGGGAGCTCGGCGGCGGCGTCGAGAAGATCTGGCTCGACGGCAAGGCCGAGACCACACTGGACCGCAGCACCGCACAGATCGGTGCCCCCGAGGCGTGGGCCGCGGGCTTCGAGGGCAAGGGCGCGACCGTAGCGGTCCTCGACACCGGGATCGACGCCACCCATCCCGACGTCGCCGATCAGGTCGACGAGGCGCAGTCGTTCGTCCCGGGGGAGGAGGCCACCAGCGACGTGCAGGGGCACGGCACGCATGTCGCCTCCACCGTCCTCGGCACCGGCGCGGCCAGCGAGGGTCTCTACAAGGGCGTCGCCCCTGGCGCCGACCTGCTGGTCGGCAAGGTCCTCGACAACGCCGGCTATGGCCAGGATTCCTGGATCATCGCCGGGATGGAGTGGGGCGCGGCGAACGCCGACATCGTCTCGATGAGCCTCGGTGACTCCAGCCTCAACGACGGCACAGACCCGATGGCGCAGGCGCTCAACGCGCTGAGCGAGGAGACCGGTGCCCTGTTCGTCGTCGCGGCCGGCAACAGCTATGCCGAGGGATCGATCGGCAGCCCCGGCACCGCTGATGCCGCTCTCACGGTGGGTGCCGTGGACGACGGTGACGTACGCGCCGACTTCTCCAGCTACGGCCCGCGGATCGGCGACCACGCGATCAAGCCCGACCTGACCGCCCCCGGCGTCGACATCCTCGCCGCCCGCTCCCAGCAGTCGTCCGGCACCGGCTGGTACCGCTCGATGGACGGCACCTCGATGGCCACCCCGCACGTCGCGGGAGCTGCCGCGATCCTCAAGGGCGCCCACCCCGACCTCACCGGTGAGCAGCTCAAGAACGCCCTGGTCTCCTCGGCCGCGGACATCGACGCGCCGGCGTACGAGGTCGGCACCGGCCGCCTCGACGTGCCCGCCGCGCTCGACGGCGTGGACGGGTCTGGCGATGGCTTCCTCGGCTTCTACGGCTGGCCGCACGACGGCGACGAGCCCGCCAACGGCACCGTGACCTACACCAACTCCACCGACGCCGATGTGACGCTCGCGCTGAGCACCGACGTCGTCGGCCCCGACGGCACGGCGAGCGACCTCGTCTCGCTCTCCGCCGATGAGGTCGTGGTCCCCGCCGGCGGCAGCACCGAGGTCACGATCACGGCCGACGCCGATGACGCCCCGCTCGCCGGCAAGTACAGCGGTGCCGTCGTCGCCACCTCCGGCGAGATCACCGTGCGCACCGCGACCGCGCTGGTCAAGGAGGAGGAGCGCTACGGCCTCGACATCACCGCGCTCGACCGGTCCGGCGAGCCGGCAGCCGGCTACGTCGACTTCTACCGCTACGGCGACCAGTTCGTCAGCAGCCTGCCGATCGACCCGGCCACGGGCACGGTGCCGACCCAGCGTCTGCAGCCCGGCACGTACTCGGCCACGGCGTTCCTCGACGTCGCCGGCTCCCAGGGACCCGGCTCGACCGGCGTCGCGCTGGTCGGCGACCCGCAGGTCGTCGTCACCGACAAGGACCAGTCCCTCGTGCTCGACGCCCGGAAGGCCGACGAGCTCACCCTGAAGACGCCCAAGGACAGCGACGTCGCCTACCGCCGGTTCCAGTTCTTCAACGACTCCGGCATCGGCGGGCTCTATGCGACCTTCGGCGCCACGTACGCCGTCCCGGTCGACGTCGACTCGATCTACGCCGAGGCCACCGGCCCCGTCGACAGCGCCGAGTTCGACTTCGCCGTACGCTGGCGGGCCATCGAGCCGGCGCTCGACGTGACGGCGCGCAGCTCGCGGAGGCTCGCGTTCGACCCGGTCTACCAGCTCGGCTCGACCAGGCTCGACGGCCGGGTGTCGCTGCGGGCGGTCGCGGCCGGCAAGGGCACGTCCGCCGACTACGAGGACGTCGACGCCAAGGGCCGAGCCGTGCTCGTGACCAGGGACGACGCCGTCACCGCCGAAGAGCGGGAGGCCGCGGCCCGGGCCGCCGGAGCGGCGCTGCTCATCGTCGTCAACGACCGTCCCGGGCCGCTGGTCGACTTCGTGACCCAGGAGGACCTGCCCGTCGTCTCGGTGCGGTCGGCTCAGGGCGAGAAGCTCGTGGCTGCCGCCGCGAAGGGCACGGTGACCCTGGAGGGCAAGGCCGTCCAGTTCCCCTCCTACCTCTACGACGTCTCCAAGAGCTGGCCCGGTGAGATTCCGGGCGAGCTCGCGCTGGCGCCGACCACCCGGCAGCTCGCCACCGTGGAGAGCCGCTACCACGACACCCAGGAGCGGCTCGCCGTCGACGACCGCGCGGACTGCCGCGACTACCAGTGGCCGCCGTGCCTCAGCGTCCGGGCGCTGCAGCCCACGGCGACCGATCGGACCGACTACGTCTCCACCTACGACGGCGTCACCTGGTACGAGAACGTGGACCATGAGAGCACCTGGGAGCAGCGGGGCGTGCGCCAGGCGTACGAACCACGCAGCACCACGGTGCGCAACTGGTTCGCTCCGGTGACCGCGCCCCGCACGGGCGACGGCTACTGGGGTCCGCGACACAACGGTGACTGGTTCCAGGTCAACGTCGCCCACGCCAGCGGCCCGGACGGGATCACCGGTGGGTTCCCCTGGGGTGAGACCCCGGTGACCTCCCGCCTCTTCCACGGAGACACCCTGGTACGGGAGAACATCGGACAGGCGGTTCAGACCGCGGTCCCCGTTGAGGAGGGCCCGCAGACGTACCGCTTCGAGATCGACACCGACGCGGCCGGCGACGCCCACCGCTACTCGACCAGCACTCGTACGTCCTGGACGTTCGTGGCCGACCTGGCCGATGAAGCCGTTCCTGGTGAGGACGGCACGCCGTTGCCGCTGCTCCAGCTCGACTACGACGTGGACACGGCACTGGACGGCACGGTGCGTGCGGGAGCCGAGGTCCCGTTCGCGGTCGTGCCCTACACCGTGCCGGGCGCTCCGCGGGCCGGGTCGGTCTCCGGGGCGACGCTGGAGGTCAGCTACGACGGCGGCTCGACCTGGACCGCGGTGAAGCTGCGCAAGGACGGTGACCGTTGGGAGACGCGCCTGCGCATCCCCGCGCGCGGCGCCGACCTGGTCTCGCTGCGGGCCACCGCCCGCGACGACGCCGGCAACACGGTGACCCAGAAGGTCGTCGCGGCGTTCGGGGTCAAGCGCTAACAGCGCAACGAACAGGCCCGCAGGTCACCATCGGTGACCTGCGGGCCTCGTTCTACGTCGTGGGCCGGCGGGCTAGGCGGCAGAGCCGTCTGCGGCGGCGCGGGCCGGCGAGACCTCGAGGCGCTCGAGCACGCCCTGGTAGAGCTTGGTCAGAGCGGCGACCTCTTCGGGGGTGAAGGCGTCGAACATGACCTGGCGGATCAGCTTCACGTGCTCAGGAGCGGCGGCCTTGATGGCCTCGAGCCCGGCGGGGGTGAGGTCGACGAAGGCGCCACGCCGGTCGTCGAGGCACTCGCGGCGCTCGACGAGGCCGCGCGCGGCCATCCGCATCACCTGGCGCGAGAGCCGGCTCTTCTCCCACTGCAGCTTGTCGCCGAGTTCGTACATCCGCAGCGAGCGGTCGGGGACGTCGGTCAGGTTGACCAGGACGTCGTAGTCGGCGAGGGAGAGGCCGTTCTTGGCTTGGAGGTCACGGTTCATCCGCGAAGTGAGCTGTGCGTTGACGGCGAGCCAGGCACGCCACGCGACCTGTTCGTCGTTACTGAGCCACTTGACCTCATCCATGAGGCATACCTTACCGAGTCGTAGCTCGTGCTTTCAGCACCACCGCCCGCCTCCAGCAACAGTTGACGCAGAAACTAGACTGGATCCGAGACGTCAGGGCATGAGGAGAGCACGATGAGCATCGACATGGACTTCATCACGAAGGACCGTGAGCGGATCAAGAAGGAGTACCTCCGTGAGGAGGGCGCCCGACCGGCCAGCACGGCTCGCGGGATCCACCACGCCGCGCTGCTCTCCTCGGACGTACGCAGGTCGATCGACTTCTACCAGGGGCTCCTGGAGTTTCCGCTGACCGAGATCTTCGAGAACCGGGACTACGCCGGCTCCGACCACTTCTTCTTCGACGTCGGGGCGGGCAACCTGCTGGCCTTCTTCACGCTTCCCGGGCTCGACCTGGGCCCGTACGCCGAGGTGCTCGGCGGGCTGCACCACATCGCGATCTCGGTGACCCCCGAGAAGTGGGACTACCTGCGCGCCAAGCTCGACGCCGCGGGCGTCGACTACATGGTCGAGTCCAAGTCGTCGCTCTACTTCATGGGGCCCGACGGCGAACGGCTCGAGCTCCTCGCCGACCCGCTGGGGGAGATGTACGGCACCAAGGTGCTCTGAGGCACGGCGCAGCCGGGACGGGCACCGGCCCGGTCCCGGCCGCGCTCAGGGACGGTCGAACGGGTCCTCGGGCACCTCGAGCTCGAGCTGCTCGGCGTAGACCTGCTCCTCGGCCCGCCGGTCGGCCAGCCACGCCGTCAGCGCCACCACGACCAGCTGCGAGCGGGACTCCGCGGCCATCTCGTGGACCATGGCGTCCAGCACGTCGACATTCGTCGCCAGGAGACGCAGGGGCATCGTGACGTACGGGTCCTCGAGCCGTTTCGGCTGTGGGACCGTGCGCATGAAGGTGCCGTCGGAGACGGGCCTGGTCTTCTCGCGCAGCGCTGCCTGGTGGGCGCGCAGCAGGACCGGCAGCCGGGGGCGCGTCGCCGCGACGGCGTCGAGCATGACGTCGACCAGCGAACGCGGGACCTCCTGGCTGTAGGTCTTCCACTGCGCCGCCAGGGATGCCGGCACGGAGAGGCTGATCGCCTGCACCGGCATCCCCTGGCGCCGCCCGGCGCCCTCCCGCTTCGACTTCGTGCGATGGGCCGGGGTGCCCTTGCGGGAGATCGGGTCGAGCTTGCTGGGGGCAGGGTCCGACGGGGCTGTGTTGGATGGGGAAGGTGTATCCGACACGGTGAGCTCCTGTGGTGGGTGTGATCCATGTGTCAGGAGTGATTGTGTCGGACAGCACCGACAGTTTCGTGAGGGCGGGTGTCAGATCACCATGCTCAGTGCCAGCACGAACACCAGACCGGACACGGAGAGCACCGTCTCCATCAGCGACCAGGACTTGATCGTCTGGACGACGTCGAGGCCGAAGTACTCCTTGACCAGCCAGAACCCGGCGTCGTTGACGTGGGAGAAGAACACCGAGCCGGCACCGACGGCGAGCACGACGAGCGAGACCTCGGCGGCGGGCATGTTGGCGACCAGGTCGACCACCAGTGACGAGGCGGTGATGGTGGCGACGGTCGCCGAGCCGGTGGCGAGGCGGATGAGGACCGCGAGCACCCAGGCGAGCACGATCGCGGACACGCCGGAGCCCTGGGCCCAGTCGGCGAGCTGGGTGCCGATGCCGGTGTCGATCAGCGACTGCTTGAACCCGCCACCCGCGGCGACGATGAGCACGATGCCCGCGATCGGCGGCAGCGACATCTCGACCGTCTTGGCGATCTGGCGGCGATCCATCCCGGACCCGCGGCCGAGCGTGAACATGGCGACGATGACCGCGATGGTCAGCGCGACGAGCGGGTAGCCGATCACGTCGAAGACCTGCTGGAAATTGTTCTCGGGGTCGTTGATGACGATGTCGACGATCGCCTTGGCGAGCATCAGCACGAGCGGCAGCAGGACGCTGAACAGGGTGACGCCGAAGGAGGGGCGGCGGATGTCGGTGGCTGTGGCGGCTCCCGGGCCGCCCACCGGAGTGGAGTCGTAGGTGTGCGGTGCTTCGACGACGACCCAGCGGCCCGCGAGCCGGCCGAACAGCGGCCCGCTGACGATGATGACCGGGATGGCGACCAGTACGCCGAGCGCGAGCGTCGTGCCGAGGTCGGCCTGGAGCGCGCCGATCGCGGCGAGCGGACCCGGGTGTGGCGGCACCAGGCCGTGCATCGCCGAGAGGCCCGCAAGGGTGGGGATGCCGACGGTGATGAGCGAGACCTGTGCACGACGGGCGACCAGGTAGATGACCGGCATCAGCAGCACCAGGCCGATCTCGAAGAACATCGGCAGGCCGATGATCGCGCCGACGAGCGCCATCGCCCAGGGCAGCGTACGCACCGAGGACCTGCCCACGATCGTGTCGACGATCTGGTCGGCACCGCCGGAGTCGGAGAGGAGCTTGGCGAACATCGCGCCCAGCGCGATCAGCAGGCCAACGCTGGTGGCGGTCGCGCCGAAGCCCTCGCCGAAGGAGGTGATCACGTCCATGACGTTGCGTCCCGCCAGCACCCCGACAGTGATGCCGCCGAGCAGGAGCGCGAGGAACGGGTGCAGCTTCACGTAGGTGATGAGGACGACGATCAGGGCGATCGAGGCCAGCGCGGCGGCGAGGAGTACGCCGCCGGAGGCGACCGGTGCGACCGGCTCTGGCGCAGCGAGGAGGATCATGCCGACTCCTTGGAGATCAGGGTGGGGGTCAGGTTCTCGGTGGTGAGGAAGCGGTCGACGATCGCGTCGATGTCCTGGTCGATGTCGATGGTCGTGCCCTGCTCGTCGGGAGCGAGGGGCTCGAGGGTCGCGAACTGCGAGCGCAGCAGCGACGGCGGCATGAAGTGCCCCGCGCGAGCGGCGAGGCGTGCCTCGACCACCTCCGGGGTGCCGCTGAGGTGGAGCAGCCGGAGTCCGCGGGCGCGGCTGTGGAGCAGATCGCGGTAGCTGCGCTTGAGTGCCGAGCAGCTCAGCACCGCGCCGGTCTGCTCGTGCTCGGCGAGCCAGCCACCGAGCGTCTCCAGCCAGGGCTGCCGGTCGTGATCGTTGAGCGCACGACCGGAGGCCATTTTCGCGATGTTCTCCGGCGGGTGGAAGTCGTCGGCGTCGGCGAAGGGGACCCGGAGGCGCTGGGCGATCGCAGCGCCGACGGTCGACTTGCCGGAGCCGGAGACTCCCATGACGACGAGGAGGGGGTTCTGTGTCACGCGTCACAGGGTGCATCAAAAGGCATCCGTTTGGCAAGGCGAGGCGTCATAACGGATTCTGATTACGACGGGTCGGGATTGTGCGACGATGCCGCAGTGACGACTTCCAGCGGTGATGCCGTACATCGACTGCACCAGAGCGTCCGGGACGCGCTCGGACGCAGGATCGTCTCTGCCGAGCTGCCGCCAGGGTCCGTTCTCACGCTGGAGGGGATCCAGGCGACGTACGACGTCTCGCGCCCGGTCGCACGGGAGTCGGTACGCGTTCTCCAGGCGATGGGCATGGTCACCACCCGGCGACGGGTCGGCATCACCGTCCTCCCGCGGCAGGAGTGGAACGTCTTCGACCCGCTGGTCATCCGCTGGCGGCTCGACGGCGACGGCCGGCGCGAGCAGCTGCTGTCGCTCTCCGAGCTCCGGCTCGGGTTCGAGCCGATCGCGGCCCGGCTCGCCGCCGAGCGGGCCGAGCCCCAGCACCACGGCGAGCTGGCCCGATCCGTGGCCGACATGGTCGTCCACGCTGCCGCCGGCGACCTGGAGGCCTATCTCGAGGCCGACACGACCTTCCACCGCGTCCTGCTCAACGCCTGCGGCAACGACATGCTCGCCGCGTTCGGGGACCTCGTCGCCGAGCTCCTCGCCGGACGTACGCACCACCACCTGATGCCCGACAAGCCGAACCCCACCGCCATCGAGCTGCACGAGAAGGTGGCGATCGCGGTACGCAACGGCGACCCGGCAGCCGCCGAGGAGGCCATGCGCGCCATCATCGACGAAGCCGCCGAGGCCCTCGCTTCCGCCGACGACCCGCCGGAGGGGGATACCGATTGGTGAGCGTGTGACGCCGTGCGGTAATGTTCGGAGCGCTTCGAGCGGAGAAATCCACTCGCAGTTTCGGGCTGTGGCGCAGCTTGGTAGCGCACTTGACTGGGGGTCAAGGGGCCGCAGGTTCAAATCCTGTCAGCCCGACAGATCGCCCCTGACCTGCTCATGCAGGTCAGGGGCGTTTTTGCGTCTGCCCGCGAGGTTCACCACGTTGCCCGTTGGCGGGCCAATGGGCCCATGCTGGGCTCACGAGGTCGAAATGCGTCTCCGTCAGCCGTCAAGGTTGGTGATCCGGGTGCAGGTAGCCCTGCGTCACGGCGGGGGGCGGCGTTCGTCCAGAAGGGCGGCGATGCCGTCGCCGGAGACGTGACCCGGTCGGCCGGCGAGGTCGAGCTGGGCGTCCAGCGTGAGCGCAGCGTTGATCAACGACAGGTGGGTGAAGGCCTGCGGGAAGTTCCCGATCTGCTCTCCGTTGACGGCGATCTCCTCGGAGTAGAGGCCGACGTGGTTGGCGTAGGTGAGCATCTTCTCGAACGCCAACCTCGCCATCTCGACCCGTCCGGCGCGGGCCATGGCGTCGACGTACCACATGGTGCAGATGGAGAAGGTCCCCTCCGACCCCTGCAGCCCGTCGGGTGAGGCGGCCGGGTCGTAGCGGTAGACCAGGCTGTCGGTCTCCAACTCCTCCTCGATGGCGTCGAGGGTCGACAGCCACCGCGGGTCCTGCGAGGAGATGAAGCCGACGACCGGCGCCAGGAGCACGGAGGCGTCGAGCACGTCGGTCTGGTAGTGCTGGACGAAGGCCTGGCGCTTCTCGTGCCAGCCGGCGGTCATGATCTGCTCGTAGATGGCCTCGCGCGCCGCCGTCCACCGTGCGACGTCGGCCGCTCGCCCTCGCCCGTACTTCGTGGCCTGCCGGATCCCGCGGTCGAAGGCGACCCAGCACATGACCCGTCCGTACGTGAAGGACTGGAGACCGCCGCGTGTCTCCCAGATGCCCGCGTCGGGCTGGTCCCAGTGCTCGGACAGCCAGTTCAGGATCCGGGAGAACGTCTGGAGCCCTTCGTAGCTGGCGGGCAGTGCACCCAGTCGGTCAGCTTCGTAGGCGCAGTCGGCGAACTCGCCGTAGATGTCCTGCTGTATCTGGTCGGCAGCCCCGTTGCCGATCCGGACCGGGCGCGATTCCCTGTAGCCGCTGAGGTGATCGAGGGTCTCCTCGACGAGGTCGGGGGAGCCGTCGACCCGGTACATGATCTTCAGGGGAACGGCTTCGTTGGCGGCTGCGGATTCGCGCGCCCGGTCCCCGACCCAGCGGGCGAGCTGCGCGGCCTCCTCGGTGAAGCCGAGACCGAGCAGGGCCCGTATCGAGAACGACGAGTCTCGGATCCATGTGAAGCGGTAGTCCCAGTTGCGCTCTCCGCCCAACTGTTCGGGGAGGCCGGCGGTGGCCGCCGCGATCGGTGCGCCTGTGGGGGCGTAGGTCAGCAGCTTGAGCGTGATGGCGGACCGGTTGACGATCTCGCGCCACCGCCCCCGGTAGGTCGAGCGCGCCAACCACGAGCGCCAGAAGCCGACCGTGCCCTCGAGCGCCGCGAGCACCTCACCCTCCTCGACGCGGCGGGGCCCGTCCCCGGCCGTCTCCAGGACGAAACCGACGTCTTGGCCCTCCTCGACCTCGAACGACGCCACCACGTCGTCGCCGACCTGTTCGAGGGGCACCCCCGCGTGGAGGACGATGCGGGTGCCACCCGACTCGAACACCGCCCCCGAAGGGGTCACCTCCACCGTGTGGGAGGCGCGGCCGTAGTCGAAGCGGGGCGCGCACGACATCCGGAACCGCGTCCGCCCGCGTACGCCTCGCACGACGCGGACGATCGTGTGCTGGTCCCGGGCGACCTCGGGATCCGAGATCGGCATGAAGTCGATCACCGAGCTCGTGCTCGCCTCGACCATGAACCGGGTGGCGAGAACCGCCGAGTCGCCCAGGTAGCTCTGCCTGGTCAGGTGGCCGTCTCCCTCCGGAGCGATGCGGAAGCGGCCGCCGCGGTCGGCGTCGAGCAGAGACGCGAACACGCTCGGCGAGTCGAAGCGCGGGGTGCAGAACCAATCGACGTCGCCGTTGCTCGCCACCAGCGCCGCGGTCTGCAGGTCCCCGATGATGGCGTGGTCGGCGATTGAGGGCTGCTCGGCCATGAGCTTCTCCTTGTCCTCCTAGGAGGGGTGTCGCCGGCGGGCAGACGCCCGCCGGGTGCGGCACCGTTCGCCGTCGGCATCGGCGGTTCGATTCTCGCCCCCTGGTGCCGCACCGACGTCACCCACTAGGGATGAAACAGCTGTCGGCGGCCTGATCCCATCGTTGACGGGTGGATGGCAGACAGGGGCTCACCGTTCATCTCCGCTCCAGGACAACTGGCCGGTTCGGGTCCGCCCTATCCGAAACGGGTGATCCGCTGGGCCCGTCTTCGCCGTTGTACTGGAGCAGTCGCGCTCCGATGTGTGTCGGGGGCGGCGAAGGGAGATCGACATGTGTCGTTGGCTCGCATACTCAGGTTCGCCGGTGCTCCTGGAGGACCTTCTGTTCAAGCCGGAGAACTCGCTCGTGGTGCAGAGCAAGCACTCACGCCTGGGCGTGGAGACGGTCAACGGTGACGGCTTCGGTGTCGGCTGGTACGGCGCCCAGGACACCCCAGGGATCTACCACAGCATCGAGCCCGCCTGGAACGACCGCAACCTCCGAGAGCTCTCGGCCCACGCTGCCGCCGGTCGGGTCTTCGCGCACATCCGAGCGACGACCGGCACGGCGGTCCAGCAGACCAACTGCCATCCCTTCCGCCATGGCCGCTGGCTGTGGATGCACAACGGGGCCATCGCCGACTTCCCGTTGCTGAAGCGCGACCTGACCCTGGCCGTCGAGCCCGGGCTGTTCCCCGACATCGAGGGATCGACGGACTCGGAGCTGTTCTTCTTCCTCGCCCTGACCTTCGGACTCCAAGAGAACCCGCCGGAAGCGGTGGCTCAGGCGGTTGGCCTCATCGAGGAGACGGGGCGACGCCACGGAGTCGAATACCCGATCCAGATGTCGGTGGCGACCACCGACGGGGAGACCACGTGGGCATTCCGCTACTCCAGCGAGGGTAGGTCCCGATCGCTGTTCCACAACACCGACGTCGCCACACTCCGTCTCCAGTACCCCGACAACCCGGTACTGCATCAGCTTTCCGATGACGCACGCCTCGTAGTGTCCGAGCCGTTGGGGGACTTGCGCGGGGCGTGGCGGGAGGTGCCGGAGTCCTCCTGCCTCATCGTCAGGGGTGGCCGCGAGGAGCTGCAGGAGTTCTCACCTTCGCCCACCCGTCCACTGGACTGACGCAGCTCTCGAAGGGAGTTCCACGTCTCCGGGTCATCCATATGGGATGACGCATCGACAGGGATCCGCCGCCGATGATGACAGGGACGAGGTGCCGCAGAGGCGCCCGCAACCAGTGGAGCAGGTGGTGGCATGACCGACCAGGAGACCGTGCACGAGAGCGAATCCCTCGACGAGCTCGGTCCTGTCGACTGGATCGTGGTGGAGTTCCCCGGCAGCCGGTTCAACGGCAAGATCGCGCCCACGCTGATGGACCTGGTCGACCGCGGGATCATCCGGATCCTCGATCTGCTGATGATCCGCAAGGGGGAGGACGGGTCGTTCGATGCGTTCGAGATCAGCGACCTCGACGACGGCGAGATCGGGGGCATCCGGGACTACGAGACCGCGATGGCCAACCTGCTGAGCCAGGAGGACGTCGAGTCCGTCTCGGCGGCCGTCGCGCCGGGCAGCACCGCCGCGCTGTTGGTCTGGGAGAACACCTGGGCCGCCCCGTTCGGATCAGCGGTGCGCCACGCCGGCGGACAGCTCGTCGCGAGTGGCCGTATTCCGGTCCAAGCGGTTCTCGCAGCCATCGAAGCAGATCTTGAAGAGGAGGACTGACATGCCATTGAGACGTAGGGCACGACGGGGAGTCATCGGCCCCGCGCCCGTTGCCAGGACAGCCGCCGTCGTAGGTACCGCCGCCGTCGTCACTCACGGCGTACGCCGGCGGGGCGACCGCCGCGAGGACCGCCGAGACGACCGCCGCGACCGGCGAGGCTGAAAGCGCTTCGCGACCGGCCGCTTTGGGGCGGCTGAATCACCCGGCCCGGGTGATGAGAGAACAGATCAGACGGCTCTAGGCTTCCAGCGATCCACGACTGGAAGAGGCGGGACCTGCGATGGGAATCTTGTGCGCGCGACGAGACGACGCCCCAGCCGTGCGTCGGTTCCGGGCGGGCTGATTCACATGACGCTCCGCGTGTCGGAGCCGGCGACGTCATGACCGAGGGTCGGCAGAACGGCAAGAGGCTCCTCGGTCGGGTCGCCGGCGCCGTGACGGAGAGGGTCGTCGTCACGGTCGATCCCGATATCGTCCTGGAGCACGTCGACCTCAACGCCCTGCTCAGCCGGGTCGACCTCGACGCGGTCTTGGCGCGGGTCGATATGGATGCGTTGCTCGCCCGGGTCGACATCAACACGCTGCTGGCCGACGTAGACCTGGACGCCCTGCTGCGGAATGTCGACCTCGAGGCGCTCGTACGCCGCTCCGGCATCCCCGACATCGTGGCGGAGAGCACCTACTCGATGGCTGGATCCGCCCTCGACGTCGCCCGGCGACAGCTGGTGGGGCTCGACGTCGTCATCGACCGGATCGTGGACCGGCTGATGCGACGGAGCGAGGCCGAGCGACGGGACGGGCCGCTCAGCCTGGTTGCGGCCCGAGGAGCAACGCCCGATCTCAGGAACGGCAGCGCCAGGATCCGTCGGGTGCGCCGCTCGGTGTCCGGACATTATGCGGGAGCGATCAGCAGGGCAGCTGCCGCTCTCATCGACGGACTTCTCATCGCCGGCCTCTACACGCTGGGCGTCGCCGGGTTCAGCTTCCTGCTCGACATGTTCACGTCCATGTCGCTCACCGACGACCGCTCGACGCTGCTCGGGATCGCTGCCTTCGTGAGCTGGGCGTTCTCCTACGTCTTCATCAGCCTCGCCATCACCGGCCGGACGATCGGCAAGGGACTGACCGGACTACACGTCGTACGCGCCGACGGCACTGCTCCAGGGGTGCGCACGATGTTCGTCAGGACGCTGGTGTTTCCGCTCAGTGTGGTGTTCTTCGGGATCGGCCTGCTTCTGATCGTGGTGCAGCGTGAGCATCGTTCCTTCCACGACCTGATCGCCAAGACCTGTGTCGTCTATGACTGGGGAGACCGCAGCGCTGAGATGCCGGGGCCACTCTCGGACTTCCTCGACCGCGCCCGATCGGACTCGCCACAGCGCTGACGACGCTTGCAGGCTCAGGAGCCGCCGCTGAGCCGGACCTCGGACCAGTCGAGGCCGTCCAGATTGACGACGATCGCCTCCTGGGTGGTGCGTGCGATCACGACGACGGCCTCGGTGTCGGTGTCGGGGTTCTCCTCGCGGTGAGGGACCCACGGCGGCACGAAGACATAGTCGCCGGGGCCGGTCTCCACCCGGGTCTCGACGGGCTCGTCTCCCTCGGTGTCGAGGAAGACGAAGACCGGGTTGCCGGAGACGACGTAGATCGCGGTCTCGGAGGCACCGTGGTGGTGGTTGGCCGAGGCGGTCGAGGCGGGGACATGGGTCTGGCCCATCCACAGGTTCTTCGCGCCGACGGTCTTGCCGCTGACCGCCTCGAGCCGCCGCATCCCGGAGGTCTGCCCGGTCTGGTCGACGAGGCCGGAGGGGGCCACGTGGTGGAGGTGCCGGTGAAACGCGTCGATCTCGGCGGGGACGAGGACACCGCTCGGCGTGCGGATGTAGTCCCCGTCAGAGGACCCGGCAGGTACGTGAACGGCAGACATCAGGCTCCTTTGGCCAAGGTGAGGACAGGGTCGTTGCCGGGCATGGCGAGCAGTGGCCGCAGGACGGCGGCCACCTGTGCGGCCGTCTCCTTGGGCAGACCGGGTCGGGTGCAGACGTAGAGCGGGAGCGGGTCGGGTGTCGGGAGATCGGGCACCCGGACCAGGCCCTCGGGAGTCTCGCCCAGGGTCGCCATGAGCGCGACGCCGAGGCCGGCCCCGACGGCTGCCTGAACGCCGGCCAGCTGTATGGCCTCGGCGCCGATGGTGGCAGGGATCGAGTGATCGGCGAGCGTCTCCAGGGCTCGGCTGCGAAGCGCGCACGGTTCGTCGAAGGCGACGATGGGCACGGGGCTGGTCGCCGCGGGGAGGCGCCACGAGTGCGAGGCGAACCAGGTGAGCCTCAGATCTCCGACGTAGAGGGCCCGAGGGTCGTCTGCCTGCTGGATCAGCAGGGCCAGGTCGATGCCACCGGCGGTGAGGCCCTCGCGCAGCTTGTTGCCACGGTCGATCCGGAATCGGAAGTCGCGCTTCGGCACCGACTGCGCCAGCGCTCTGGACACGTTGGGCAACAGCTGGGCGGCGGCGTGCTCGGTCGACCCGATGGTGACCGTCATCGGAGCGTCTGTGGGGGACGGACGGAACTTCGCCACGGTCTCATCATGCAGCGCGATGATCCGGCGCGCCTGTGCCAGGAGCACGGATCCATCGGCGGTGAACCGGGACCCGCGACCCTGCCGCTCGACCAGCGTGCGCCCGATCGCGGACTCCAAGCGGCGTACGTGCTGGCTGACCGCGCTCTGTGTCAGGTGCAGCGCGGTGGCGGCCCGCTGGAAGCCGCCGAAGTCTGCGACGGCGACCAGGCTGCGCAGCGGGGCGATATCCAGATTCTGGCTCATGTCGATCAGAGTAATACACAATTGATGAGCGTTCGTGATGGTTCAGCATCGTGGAACGTCGTTGGACCCGGTGGCATTTGTCTATCAAACTCATAGACATAAGGCTCTCTGGGAAGAGGGCCACCGCGGGCTGACACCCGGCCGCGGCTGACCATCACGGAGGCAGCATGTCCCGACGCACGATCAAGCTGGGCGCCGTCCCGTACGGCACCGGCGGTCCGGGCCAGCACCGGCTCTGGCTCGACCCCGAGATCCCGGGCGACGCGAGCGTGAACATCGACTGGTTCATCCAGACGGCCAAGCTGGCCGAGCAGGGCCGCTTCGACCTGATGTTCATCGTGGACAGCCAGTTCATCACCCCGCACAGCCCGCCGCACTACCTCAACCGTCTGGAACCACTCACCCTGCTCTCCGCGGTGGCCACCCACACGAAGCATCTCGGTCTGGTCGGCACCGCGACCACGAGCTTCAACAGCCCCTTCAACCTGGTGCGCCGCTTCGCCTCCCTCGACCTGATCAGCCACGGTCGCGCCGGGTGGAACGTGGTCACCACCGGTGACGCGGGCACCGCGACCAACTACGGGCTCGCGGAGCACTACGACTACGACACCCGTTACGGCCGCGCTCAGGAGTACGTCGAGCTGGCCCGTGCCCTGTGGGACTCCTATGAGGACGACGCCTTCGTACGCGACCGAGAGACCGCCCGGTTCCTCGACCCCGACAAGCAGCATGCGCTAAACCACGAGGGCACCTACTTCAAGGTCGCCGGCCCGCTCAACCTGCAGCGCAGCCCGCAGGGACATCCGGTCATCTTCCAAGCCGGTGACTCCGACCAGGGTCGCGACCTGGGTGCCTCCGTCGGGGAAGGGATCTTCACCCACGCTCCCGACATCGGCAGCGGCCAGGCGTTCTACGACGACATCAAGACCCGCGCCCGCGGCTTCGGCCGCAACCCGGACAACCTCGTGATCATGCCGGGGGTCAAGGTCGTCGTCGGCGACACCGACGAGGAGGCCCGTGAGATCGAGGCCGCGGACCACGAACGCGACCACGGCTTCGCGGAGGCTCTCGCTGAGTTCGGCCGGCCCTTCGGCTGGCACGACTTCCGGCAGTACGACCTCGACGCACCCTTCCCGGCCGAGGCGCTCGAGCACGGCGAGCGGTCCTTCTTCACCCAGGCCCAGAAGATCACCCAGCGAGCGGTCGAGAACGGCTGGACGCTGCGTCAGACCGTCGAGGCGACCCGGGTCTTCCGTAAGTCGGAGTTCGTCGGCAGCCCCGAGACGGTCGCCACCAAGCTGCAGGAGTGGTGGCAGGCACGGGCGTGCGACGGCTTCAACATCGGCGTCGACCACCCGGCCAACTTCAGGCGGATCGTGGAGGAGGTCATCCCGATCCTGGCCGAGCGCGGCGTCTTCCGCCGCGAGTACGAGGCCACCACCCTGCGCGGAAACCTCGGCCTTCCGGTCCCGGAGAACCGCCACACCCTGACTCGCCGTACTCCGACGAGCTGACCTCCACAGCGCTCGGGCGCCGAACGACACACCCACCTCACCGCCAGAGACGACACAGGAAGACCGATCACTCCCATGGCCAACAAGGCATTCGCGCGCAGCGACAAGCGCTCCATCTCGACCACGTCATCGACGCCGACCCTCAGCCGGCGCAGCCTGCTCGGCCTCACCCTCGGCGCCGCGGCCGTGTTCGCCCTGGAAGCCTGCGGCTCCGAGACCGGTGCCAGTGCGTCCGGTGGACGGATCACCTGGGCCTGGCAGCTGCCCACCACCTGGGACCCGGTGACCTCCTCGGCCGGCTCCGACGTCCAGATGCTGGCGCTCGTCTACGAGGCCATCACCGGCCTCGACGAGAAGGGCAACCCGGTGCCGTGGCTGGCCGAGAAGTGGACGTACAACTCCGAGGGCACGCAGGTGACCTTCACCCTGAAGAAGGGGTTGAGGTTCAGCGACGACACGCCGCTGGACGCCACGGCGGTGGCCAAGTCGATCGAACGCGGACGCACCGCCGACGGCTCCCTGATCGCTCCCCAGATGGTCGGGATCACCAAGGTGACCGCCTCGGGCGACCTCGACGTCGTGCTCGACCTGGCCGAGGTCGACTACCAGATCCCGGCTCTGTTCGCGGGCAAGACGGGCATGGTCGTCAACCCGGCCGTCTTCGAGAAGGACGCCGCCTCCCTGGCCACGAAGCCGGCCGGCTCGGGGCCGTTCAGCCTGACCACGTACGTCCAGAACGACCACGCCGAACTGGTGAAGAACGCCCACTTCCAGCTCGCCGACGAGATCAAGGTCGACGAGTTCCACCTCTACCCGCAGCCCGACCCGGCCACTGTGGTCGCCTCGGTCCAGTCCGGCCAGTACAACGTCGCCCGCATCTCCGGCGCCCAGGTCGAACAGGCCCGGCAAGCGGGCCTCGAGGTCCAGATCCTCGACTCGATGTTCGTCTCGTGCCTGGACGTACACGCCGGGAAGAAGCCGTTCGACGACCCCGCAGTCGTCGAGGCGCTCAAGTACGGCATCGACCGGGAGAAGATCAAGAAGGTCGCCAACTTCGACATCGGCGAGGTCAACTACCAGCTCTTCCCCAAGGGGTACGTCGGCTTCAACCCCGAGCTCGAGGGCGTCTACGAGTACGACCCGGAGAAGGCGAAGCAGATCCTCGCGGACGCCGGCCACACCGGCCCGGTCAAGGGCGAGTTCACCAGCAGCGGCCAGGCCGCGGCGGCTGTCGAGCTGATCCAGGCCCAGCTCAAGGAGATCGGGATCGAGCTCACCATCAAGTCGATCCCACAGACCCAGCACACCCAGCTGGTCTACATCGAGCACTCCCAGGCGCTGACCTACGACGGCTTCGCCGGCCGGGAGTCGCCGGTGCAGGCCTTCCAGGTCCTCTTCGGCAAGGAGGGTCTGATGAACCCGAACCGTGCCACGAACCCCGCCCTGGAGGCCCAGCTCAAGAAGGTCCGGGCCACTCCGACCGACGACCCCGCGTACCCCTCGGTCCTGCAGGAGGCGACGAGGATCGCGATCACCAGCTTCCCCAACACCTTCCTCTACAACGCGCCCCGGATCATCGCCCGCAAGAACGCCTCCGAGCTGCCCGCCTCGCCGAGCCTGCAGCGCTTCGAGGGAGTGACGACCTCGTGAGCGTGGCCCAAGCCACCTCTTCCACCGCCGCGTACGCCGACGCGTCGGCGGTACGACCGACCGCGGGCGCGGTCGGCGGCTGGCTCCGCCGCATCCTCAATCTGGTCGCGATCACCGCGGCCGTGCTGCTGCTGGCCTCGGTCATCACCTTCGCGCTCGGGGCGATGGCGAAGACCAACCCGGCCGCGGCGGTGCTCGGCGAGACCGCGACCGATGCCGACATCGCCCGGCTCGACCACCAGTTCGGTCTCGACCGGCCGCTGGTGGTCCAGTACGCCGACTGGCTCGGCTCCGCGCTGCAAGGCGACCTCGGCGTCTCCTGGTTCACGACCGTCCCGGTTGCCGACAGCATCGCCCAGGCGCTCCCGGTCGACCTCTCCATCGCCCTGCTCGCCATCGTGCTGGCGATCCTCGTCGGCGGGGCGGCCGGGATCGGCGCGGCGCTGAGCAACGGGGGAGTCTTCGACCGGGCGGTCACCGTCGTCTGCTCGCTGCTCGGCACGCTGCCGCCGTTCGTGATCGGGATGGCGCTGATCGTGGTCTTCGCGGTCAAGGCCAAGCTGCTTCCCGCCGGCGGCTACGTACCGATCGGGGAGAACCCGGCCGAGTGGCTCCGCTTCGCGATCCTGCCCTCCTTGGCGCTCAGCCTCGACGTCGCGGCCTCGATCGCCCGGCAGCTGCGCACCTCGCTGGTCGGGGCGCTGCGGGAGAACTACGCGATCGGAGCCCAGATGCGCGGCTTCGGTCGCCGGCGGGTCCTGTTCGGCCACGTCCTGCGCAACGCCGCAGCCCCCACGCTGGCCGTCATCGGCCTGGCCATCCCGCTCGTCATCGGCGGTGCCGTCATGACCGAGAAGCTCTTCGGCCTGCCCGGCATCGCGCAGCTCGCTCTGCAGTCCTCGGAGAAGGGGGACGTACCCGTGGTCCTCGGCACTCTGCTGGTCACCGCGGTCGTCGTCGTCATCGCCAGCCTTGTGGTCAACGTCGCCCAGGCGGCGCTCGACCCGGCCGCTCGCGGCGCGAGGGGCGGGAAGCGATGAGAACGCTCAAGGCCCTGCGGGCGCAGCCCGCCAGCCGCTTCGCCTTCGCGGTCCTGACGGTGATCGCCTTCCTGGTCGTCTTCGGCGGCACCCTGGCGCCGTACGACCCGCTGCGACAGTTCAGCGACGAGGTGCTCCAGGCCCCTTCGGGGAAGCATCTGCTCGGCACCGACTACGTCGGACGCGACGTCCTGTCGCGGCTCATGGCCGGCACGCGGCTCTCGGTGGTCGGTGCGCTGGAGGCGGTTGCGATCGCCGCGGTCCTCGGTGTCCCGTCCGGGCTGGCCTCGGCCTGGATGGGCAGGATCGGGGAGTGGGTCTCGCTGCGGATCGCCGACACCCTGATGATCCTGCCGTTCACCGTCTTCGCCATCGCCGTCGCCGGCACCATCGGCAACGGCATCCAGCAGGCGATGGTCGCGGTCGGCGTCCTGATCAGCCCGATGTTCTTCCGGGTCACCCGGGCCGCGGCCCTCGGCCTTCGGCGTACGCAGTACGTCGAGGCCGCCGAGCTGATGGGCGCGAGCCAATGGTGGACGCTGCGCAAGCACATCTGGAGCAAGGTGCTTCCCAACGTCGCCGTCGCCGCCGCACACGCCACCGGCGCGAGCCTCCTGGTCGTCGCCTCGCTCTCGTTCCTCGGGATCGGCGTCCAGCCGCCGGCGCCCACCTGGGGCGGGATGCTCTCGGCCGACCTCGGCTACCTCGGCCAGCAGAGCTGGGCACCGATCTTCCCGGCGCTCCTGATGATGGCGACCGTCGGGTCCCTCAACATCCTGGCCGACGGCATCCGTGACGCCGGCACCCAGCGCCGCCGCCGACGCCCGTCCCGCGCGCGCGACCGGAAGGAGACCGTCGATGCCGCAGCCTGATCCCGATACGTACGCCACCGGCCCCCGCACCCTCACCGTCGAGGACCTGCAGGTCAGCGTCGGGGACCACCTCGTCGCAGTGAACGGCGTCTCCTTCCAGATCCGCCGCGGCGAGGCCGTCGGCCTGGTCGGCGAGTCCGGCAGCGGCAAGACCCTCACCTGCCGCGCCGTCCTCGGGCTGCTGCCGGAGACCGGTGAGGTGGACTCCGGCACCATCACCCTCGGTGACGGAGACTCCGGAGTCGACCTCACCGGCGCCGGGCGTCCCACCTGGGACCGTGTCCGCGGCACCCGCATCGGCGCCGTCTTCCAGGATCCCGGCTCCTACCTCAACCCGAGCATCAGCGTCGGCCGCCAGCTCGTCGAGCAGCTCCGTGTCCGCGGCGGGCTCGGCAGGACCGAGGCCCGCGACCGTGCCGTCGAGCTCTTCGGCGAGGTCGGCCTCCACGATCCGGCAGGCGTCTTCCACCACTATCCCCACCAGCTCTCGGGCGGGATGCTGCAGCGCGTCCTGATCGCCATCGCCATCGCCTGCGATCCCGAGCTCCTGATCGCCGACGAGGCCACCACCGCCCTCGACGCCGTCATCCAGGCCGAGATCCTCGAGCTCATCGCCCGCCTGCGCCGCGACCACGAGCTCTCCCTGCTGCTGGTCACCCACGACCTCGCGGTCGTCGCCGAGACCTGTGACCGGATCCTGGTCATGTACGGCGGAGAGATCGTCGAGTCCGGTCCGACCGAGCAGGTGCTCACCGATCCGCGCCATCCCTACACCCGGGCCCTGCTCTCGGTGGCCACCATCGGGGACTGGTCGCGCCGCACCCTCGAGGTCATCCCGGGTCAGCCGCCGGCAGCGGGGGAGCGGATGCCGGGTTGCCGGTTCGCCTCGCGCTGCCAGTACGCAGCCGAGGCGTGCCTCGGCGGACCCGTACCCCTGACCGACATCGGACCCGTGCGCAGTGCTCGCTGCGTCCGTCTGGAGGCCTCCGCATGAGTACGCCGCTGCTGAGCATCACCGATCTCTCGGTCACCTACGCGCCTCCACGCCAGGGCACGCACCTCGGCGCCGGTGCCGCACTGCGCGACGTCAGCCTCGAGGTCCGCCCAGGCGAGATCCTCGGCATCGTCGGCGAGACCGGATCGGGCAAAACGACCCTCGCCCGCGCGACCGTCGGCCTGGTCGCGCCGGCCGCCGGGTCGATCGTCTTCGACGGCGCCGACATCGGCGGACTCACGGGGGCAGCACGACGCCGATTCCGCCGAAGCGGCCAGGTCCAGCTCGTCTTCCAGGACCCGCTGCGCTCCCTCGACCCCGACCTCACCGTCGACCAGATCGTCTCCGAGCCGTTGGCTGTGGGCGGCGTACCCCGGAGCGAGCAGCGCGCCCGGGTCGAGGAGGCCATCGGGCTCGTCGGTCTCGACCCGGCAGCCATCGGCGCCCGGCTACCGCGTCAGCTCTCCGGCGGTCAGCGGCAGCGCATCGCGCTCGCCCGCGCCATCGTCACGCGCCCGAAGCTGCTCTTCTGCGACGAACCGGTCAGCGCGCTGGACGTCTCCAACCGCAACCTCGTCCTCAGCCTGCTCGACCGGCTACGCCGCGAGCTCGGCCTCGCCGTCGTGATCATCGCCCACGACCTGTCCTCACTGGCCGGGATCGCCGACCGGATCGCCGTGTTCTACCGCAGCCGACTCGTCGAGACCGGCCACGTCGAGCAGGTCCTGACCCGCCCGGCGCACCCCTATACCGGTCTTCTCACCGCCTCCGCGCCTTCGGTCGGCCACGAGGACCGGCTACGTCCGGCGGACATCCGGCCCGCGCCGGACGCGGATCCCTTCCCAGCCGGACCCGGCGCCTGCGTGTTCGCCGCCCGATGCCGGTTCGCCCATGACGCCTGCCAGCAGGAGCCGGCCGCCATGCCGCTGCCAGGTGCCACCGAGCGAAGCGCCGCCTGCCACGTGGCCGCCACTTGGCTCGGCCAGATCCGCCCCGAGAGCACCGAGGACCTCCAGCTCGCCACGGAACCGGCCTGAGCCGCCTCGCCAACACACTCACCCCGAGCGACCGCCGGCACTCCGCCGGCAGACGAAAGGACCGAGCATGACCTACGACAACGTCGAGATCCTCGGCATGATCGGCACCGCCGACGCCTCCGAGATCCGTCCGTCCGATGGCACAGTCATCGACCCCGACTACACGGCCCGCTTCGCCCAGGCACACGAGGAGGGCGGCTTCGACCGGGTCCTGATCGGCTACGGCTCCGGCTGGTCCGAGGGCACCCAGGTGGCCGCGTACGCCGCCGCCCGCACCGAGCGGCTCGGCCTGCTGATCGCGCACCGGCCCGGGGTCGTACACCCGACCCTGGCCTCGCGCACGTTCACCACGCTCGACCAGTTCTCCAACGGTCGCGTCGCGCTCAACATCGTCACCGGCAGCAGCGACGTCGAGCAGCGGCGCGAGGGCGACTTCGTCCCCCACGACGAGAGGTACGCCCGCACCGACGAGTACCTCCAGATCCTCCGCGCCGCCTGGGACACCAAGGGCCCCCGCGACTTCGAGGGCGCCTACTACCGCTTCGAGGGCTTCACGCCCCAGGTCTTCCCCTACGCGGAGCGCCACCTGGAGCTCTTCTTCGGTGGCAGCTCCCCGGCGGCGTACGTGGTGGGGGCCAAGCACGCCGACACCTACATGCTCTGGGGCGAGCCCCTGAAGCAGACCGGCGAGCAGATCGCGACCATCACCGAGAAGGCGGCCGAGGCCGGGCGTACGCAGCGTCCCCGGGTCTCGGTCTCCTTCCGGCCGATCCTCGGCAAGACCGACGAGGCCGCCTGGGAGCGCGCCCACAGCATCCTGGACACCGTGAACGGCGAGATCGGAGCCCAGTTCAAGCAGAAGGTCAACAAGCTTCATCCGCAGGGCGCCGCCCCGGAGAACGCCGGCTCGCAGCGCCTGCTCGCCGTCGCGGAGACAGGCGACCTCCACGACCGCTGCCTGTGGACGCCGACCGCCAAGGCCGTCGGGGGAGGCGGCAACTCCACCGCGCTGGTCGGGTCACCGGAGACCGTGGCCGCCGCGATCCTCGACTATGTCGAGATCGGCGTGAACACCGTGCTCATCCGCGGCTACGACCCGCTCCAGGACGCCATCGACTACGGCCGCGACCTGCTCCCTCTGGTCCGCCAGGAGCTTGCCCACCGCGCCGCCCGGACCCGCGTCGCGATCTGAGCCTTCTTCGCGCCCCCGATCCACATCCTCCGACAGGAGCAGCACATGACCATCGTCACCGAGACCACCATCCCCACCGCCTGGGACGAGCCACCCGGGGGCACCCCGCGCGGCACACTGATCGTGCTCACCGGACGCGGGGAGACCGCGACGACCTACCAGCGTTTCGGCAGACGGCTCGCCGCCGACGCCTACCGGGTGCGGCTCGTCGAGACCGACCTGAGCGACCTGAGCACGGCCGGTGCCGAGATCGAACGACACCTGGCCGATGAGTCCCTGCCCGCGCCCAAGGTGCTGGTCGGCAGCGATGCGGGCGCCACCCTGGCCGCGACCGTGATCAACGACCTCGCCGTGGACGCAGCCGTCATCGCCGGGATCGCGCTGCCGGGATCGTCCACCGTCGAGGGCTGGGTGGACGAGGTCGAGGCCCGCAGCGCCTGCCCCGTCCACCGCAAGGTGATCGGGGAGGACGACGGCTTCGGCAGGGGAGCACTGAGCGCGAACCTTCCCGGCGAGTGGTCCGACCTGAGCCTCCCGGTTCCCGCGAAGCCCGTGCTGGTCGTGCACGGCGACGCCGACCCGGTCACGCCCGCCGAGCAGGCGATCAAGGCGTACGCGGACGCACCCACGGTCCACCGCCGGCTCGTCGCCGGCGGCCGCCACGACATCCTCAACGACGTCTCCCACCGCTCGGTCGCGGCCACGGTCGTCACCTTCCTCGAGTCGCTCAAGCTCGGCAGCGACCTTCCTGCGATCGTCTACAAGACCTAGGAGACTCCCGATGACCGTCTCGCCCCTGTACACCAACCAGGACCTCGACCCCGCCGCCCTGCGCAAGGCGTTCGGCGTCTTCCCGACCGGGGTGGTCGCCGTGGCCGCGCAGGTGGACGGTGGGCCGACGGGCCTGGCTGCCTCCTCCTTCACGAGCGTCAGCCTCGATCCTCCTCTGGTCTCGTTCTCGGTCGCCGCGACCTCGAAGACGTGGCCCGACCTGCGCCGGGCCCCGCACCTGGGCGTCACCGTGCTGGCCGAGCACCAGGGCGAGGTCTGCCGCCGGCTGGCGGGACCCGTCGAGCATCGCTTCGACGGCGCGGCGTACACCGTGACCGAGGAGGGCGCCGTCGCACTCGACGACGGGCTGGCCCTCTTCGACTGCACGATCTATCGCGAGGTTGAGGCGGGCGACCACATCATCGTGCTGCTTCGACTGCACGCGGTGGCACATCCCGACGCCGGCAGCCCGCTGATCTTCCACCGCAGCGCATTCGGGCGGCTCGCGGACACCGCGTGAGACGCGGCGTCGCATTCGAGATCCGTGGCCCCCGACCGAGTTTCAGTACCCGGTCCCTCGCTTGACCTGCTCCCGCTCGGACGGATGGGCGCCGCCCTTCTCGTCCAGTGTCGCGCAGGCGTCGGCGATGTCGCGGGTGAGCCGCTCGACCTGCTCGCGACTCATCGTCTCCTTGACCAGCGCGCGCATGATCTTCACGTTCTCCGCGTTGGGCGGCAACGTGTACGCCGGCACCATCCAGCCGCGCTCGGCCGAGAGCTGCCAGGCGATGTCGGACTCGTCGTACGTCGTGCGGTCGCCGCTGAGCCGGAACGCCACGAGCGGAAGCTGCTCGAGGTCGTCGCCGATCACCTCGAACCGGCCGCTGTCGCGCAGGTTCTTCGCCAGCGCCTTGGCGTTCTGCTGCATCTGCTTCATCACGTACGTGTAGCCGTCGCGGCCCAGCCGGACGAAGTTGTAGTACTGCGCCAGCACCATGGCCGCACCCGTCGAGAAGTTCAGGGTGAAGGTGGCGTCGGTCTTGCCGAGGTAGTTCTCGTAGAACACCAGCTCCTCGGCGAGGTCTGACTTCTCGCGGAACACCAGCCAGCCGATCCCGGGGTAGACCAGCCCGTACTTGTGTCCGGAGACGTTGATCGAGCGGACCTGCTCGAGGCGGAAGTCCCAGGGGGAGTCGGGGTAGAGGAACGGCCAGACGAAGCCGCCGCTGGCGGCGTCGACGTGCAGCGGGATGTCCAGGCCCTTGTCGTTCTTGACGTCGAGCAGCAGCTGGTTGATGCCGACGACGTCGTCCATGTGCCCGGTGAACGTCGTGCCCAGCACGGCGACCACGCCGATGGTGTTCTCGTCGAGGTGGGGCGCGACGTCATCGGGGCCGATGGTGTACCTCTTCTCCTCGAGCGGGACGATCCGCGGCTCGACGTCGAAGTACCGGCAGAACTTCTCCCACACGACGTGGACGTCGCCGCCGAACACCAGGTTGGGCCGGTCGACCGAGGCGTTCGCGGCCTGCCGGCGCTGCTTCCACTTCCACTTCAGGGACAGGGCGCCGAGCATGATCGCCTCGGACGAGCCCTGCGTGCGACAGCCGGTCGTCTCGCCGGGGGCGTGGTAGAGGTCGGCGAGCATCCGTACGCAGCGCTGCTCGATCTCGGCGGAGATCGGGTACTCCGCGTGGTCGATGAAGTTGCGGTGCAGGTTCTCGGCGATGATCCGCTGCGCCTCCGGCTCCATCCACGTGGTCACGAACGTCGCGAGATTGCGTTGCGGGTCACCTTCCATGACCAGGTCCTCGCCGATCAGGCGCATCGCGTCGACCGGGCGCATTCCGGTCTCGGGGAACGTGGTCGAGGGGGCTGCCTCGGTCAGGAACCGGTTGCCGTAGAGCACCTCGGCCTCTGTGTCGCTGAGTCGTGTCATTGCTGAACCACCGTTCTTGTCGTAGTGGGTGTGTCGAATGCCTGGATGACCCCGCCGACCGCGAAGCACGCTGCGCCGGTGAACGTCCCCCAGTTGACGAGCCCGGTGTCGATCGCGCTCGAGGTCGCGGGGCGGGTGAAGGCAGCGATGCCGGCGAGGAAGAAGAGGACAGACCCGACCTGGTTGACCGCGACGACCCACCAGCCGACCAGGTGGGTCAGCATCCGGACGTGCCCCGCGCCCACCTCGAGCATCGCCAGATGACCGGAGACCAGGAAGCAGACGCAGCCGGTCATGTCGGGCAACCAGATCCACCCGTCGGACTGACGCGGCGTCAGACCTTCGGCGAAGGCGGCCACCAGGCTGACTCCGAAGAACAGCGTGCCCACGAACAGCACGAACGCGCTCAGCCAGCTGCGCGGGCGCGACCGGAAGCGCCACCAGGGCCTGTGCTCATCGGTGCTGTCCGCGAGCAGGATCGAGACGTAGCCGCCGAGCGTGAAGAAGCAGCCACCGACCAGGTACGTCACGTTGACGGTCGGCAGGGTGACCACCCCGAGCTGGGCGAAAGCCGCCCCCAGGGCGAACAACGAGCCACCGAGAACGAAGGCGACGGCGGCGACCAGGTTGAGCCGGGTCGACCGACGCGTCAGTACCTGGTCCATCGCGGCGGCCACCCTCCCTCTCCCTACACACCGTCATCCTCGACGGGCCAGGTCGTGGCGTCCTCATCCGGTCTGGGTGAAATCCGTCGCCACCGGCTGCCGGAAACGCTCGTGCTCAGACCAGGCTGTGCTCGAAGGCGAAGGCCGTGGCGGCGGTGCGCGAACGGACGTCGAGCTTGGTGAAGATGTTGGAGAGATGACGGGCGACGGTCTTCTCGCTGAGGACCAGGTCGGCGGCGATCTGGGCGTTGCTGCGGCCGGAGGCGACCAGGCGGAGGACCTCGGCCTCGCGGGCGGTGAGGCCGGCGGGCAGGGACGCGGGGGCGAGCAGGCCGTCGGCCTCGTCGGCGGCGGGCCGGGCGCCGATCTGGCGGAAGACCGTACGCGCCGCCTCGAGCTCGCGCCGGGACGACTCGGTGTCGCCGACGCCGGCCAGCGCGCGCCCGGTCAGCAGCCGTGCCTGGCTCCGCTCGTAGGTCGCCTCGGCCCGCGCCCACAGCTGCTGGGCCTTGCGCAGGTAGGGGAGGGCACCGGCGGGGTCTCCCGCAGCGAGCTCGACCGCGCCGTGGGCGTGCGCGGCGGCGGCCTCGAGCCAGACGCAGCCGAAGTGTCCGGCGAGCCCGTCGAGCTCGTCCGCGACCTGCCGGGCCCGGTCGGTCTCGCCCGCACCGAGCAGTACGTCGACGGCGGCCGGCAGGAGCCGGCATCGCTGCACGGGACCACCGGTCTCCACCAGCAGCCGCTCGGTGGCGGCGAGCGCCGCCGCGCCCTGGCCGAGCGCAGACCAGAGCAGCGCGAGCCCGGGCTGCGGGTCGAACCCGCGGTCGGCGGCGCGCTCGTAGGCGGCGTCCGCCTCGGTGTACTCACCGCGCAGCCGGAGCACCTCGCCGGCCTCGTACGCCGCCAGACCGGCCGCGTCCGGCGCGTGCACCTCCTGGTAGCGGCGGGTCGCGTGCTCGAACTCCTCCAGCGCCTGCTGCCACTCGCCGTGCAGCCGCAGCAGCTGGCCACGGTGGACCGCGCACTGGCCGGTGAACGTCAGCAGCCCGGGCTGGGCGGCGCACCAGCGTTCGAGGGCCGCGGTCCACTCCGCCACCCGGCCGAAGTCGCTGATCTCCTGGCAGCCCTCGATCGCGGTGCAGTAGACGTGCCCGGCCACGACCGGGGAGGCCTCGCCCGCGATCACCCGGATCATGGACTCGTCGAGCAGGGCGAGGCCGTCTGCGACCCGGCCGGAGTAGAGCGCCATCCGGCCCTGGGAGCAGAGCCCCAGAGCGGTGAGGTCCGGTTCGCCGTAGCGCCGGCCGCGCTCGGCGACCTTGTCGGCGAAGCCGCCCGCCATGGCGAAGTCGCCGGTGCTCAGCGCCCGGAACATCCGCAGGAAGTCGACCCAGCCGAGCTCGACACCGTCGTCGAGATCGGCGACCAGGCTCACGGCCCGTGAGGTCCAGCCGCGGGCCAGGGCACTCTCCCCGTGCACGTGGGCGGTCATCGTGATCCGGAAAGCACAGCGAACCGAGCGGCCGAGGTCGGCGGCGTCCTGGCTCTTGCGGAAGGCGCGGTGCAGGGCGCTGACCGTGTCGTCGTGGTGCCCGGTGAGCTCGGCGGCGACGGCGAAGTCCTCGAGCTCCTCGGCCGAGAGCGCCTCCGGGTCGGCTCCCGACCAGGCTGCGTACGCCGCGCCCCAGTCACCGCGGACGAAGTCGGCGCGGGCGCTCTCCAGCTGGATGTCGGCCACGGCAGGCACCTCCACTGGAGAGCGTACTCGGATCAGGCGGCCAGCGAGTGGGGTGCGGCCCGGCGCATCCGAGTCGTGACTCGGTCGGCGACCAGGGCAGCGTCGCGCCCCGCGCCCGCCAGGAGCATCGAGCTGAAGGCGTACTGGAAGCTGAGGCCGCAGAAGAACAGCCCCTCGGCCTCCGCCACCACGCCGCGCATCTCCCGCGGCCAGCCGTCCTCGTCGAGGACCGGGAGGTGGATCCAGTCGAAGGCCTGCCGGAAGCCGGTGGCCCACACGACGTTGGCGACCTCGCGCGGAGCGCCGTCGACCACGGGCAGCCCGTCGCGGACCTCCTCGACCCTCGAGGTGACCCGCTCGACGCCGCGGTCGGCCAGGTCCGAGCGCTTCACCCGCAGCATCGGCCCGCCGTGGCGCCGGACCTCAGGCATCTCCTTGCGGCCGATCGGCGTACGCCGGGTGATGACGTGCCGCCACATGAACAGCAGCACGGGGAAGATCAGGTGCATCACCCGCGACTCCAGGCGCGGCGGGATCTCGCCGCAGTCTCGGCCGGCCAGGATCGTCGGCCGGGACTCGGCGACCTCGAAGGCGATGTCGCAGCCGGAATGGCTGGCGCCGACGACGAGCACCGGGCCCTCGCGCAGCTGCCCGGGACGGCGGTACTCGCTGGAGTGCAGCTGCAGGATCGACGGGTCGAGCTGTGCGGAGATGGCCGGGACGTTCGGCGTACGGCCGAAGGAGCCGGTCGCGACCACGACGTTGTCGCAGGTCCAGGTGCCCCGATCCGTCGTCACCTCGAAGCCGTCGCCGTGGCGCTCGAGTCCGCTGACTCGGGTCTCGAGCCGCACCGGCAGCTCGAAGGTGCGGGCGTACGTCTCCAGATAGTCGGCGACCTCGTCCTTTCCGGGGAACGACCATCTCTTCGCCGGGAACGCCATGCCCGGCAGGGAGTCGTACTTGGCAGGGGAGTAGAGCCGGAGCGAGTCCCACTGGCGCCGCCAGTTGTCGCCGACCCGCGCGTTCGCGTCGATGATCACGAACGGGCGGCCGCGCCGTCGTAGGTGGTAGCCGGTCGCCAGGCCAGCCTGCCCGGCGCCGATGATGAGCGTCTCGATGTGTGTGGTGTCCATGCTGATGACGCTAGGTCCGTACCTCGCCGCTCCGCGTCGGTCGTACGGCGCATTCGCCTGCGGTGGGTAGTGGGTCGATCTACCCATGGGGCGGCCGCCGGGAATTCCGAGCACGGAGCGGCGAGTTGGGGCGATACTCGAGAGATGACGAACCAGCCCCCGGAAGACTTCAGCAAGCTCCCGCCGTCGGTGCCGCTGGAGGAGACGATCGCCTACCAGCTCGAGGACCGGATCCCGCACGGCCCCGAAGGTGGCGGAGAGGCGATCGACGGCGGTGGGGACGGCGACTGAGGAGTCCATGGAGCAGCCCCTGGAGCAGCGGCTGCGGGCGGCGATGATCGCCTGCCGCGAGAGCGTGTTCCCGGCGTACGCGAGCCCGGCGGAGGTCTTCGACGGGCTGGCCGAGGCCTGCCGGGAGCTGGGGATCGAGGAGTGGGACGTCTACGCCGAGCGGGGGCCGGTGGCACGGCTGGAGGCCGAGGTCGGTGAGCTGCTCGGGAAGCCGGCGGCGTACTTCCCCTCAGGGGTGATGGCGCAGCAGGTGGCGCTGCGGATCCACGCGGACAACGCGGGCAACCGGCGGGTCGCGATGCCCGACCTCTCGCACCTGCTCGTCCACGAGGACGACGGGCCGCGGATCCTCCAGGACCTGCTGATCGAACACCTCACCACCGGGCGTACGACTCCGACGAAGGCTCACCTGGACGCCATCCCGGGGCCGCTGGCCGCGTGTCTGGTCGAGATCCCGTTGCGCGACGCGGGCTGCCTGCTGCCGACCTTCGACGAGCTCGCGGAGCTGGCCGAGGCCTGCCGTGAGCGCGGGATCGCGTTCCATCTCGACGGAGCCCGGATCTGGGAGTCGCAGCAGTGGTTCGGCAAGCCGCTGGCGGACATCGCCGGCCTCGCGGACACCGTCTACACCAGCTTCTACAAGGGTCTCGGCGGGCTCGCCGGCGCGGCGCTGCTGGGCGATGAGGACTTCGTCGCGCAGGCCAGGCTGTGGCGGCACCGGATGGGTGGCACCCTCTACCGGTCGACCGCCGAGGCGGTCGCCGCGCTGGTCGGCCTGCGGGACCGGCTCCCGCACATCGGCCAGTGCGTGATCTGGGGGAGGGCGTTGGCCGCCGCGCTTCCGTCGTACATCACCGTCCAGCCACCCGTGCCGCACACCAACACCTTCCTGCTGTACGCCGCCGGCGACCCGGACCAGGTCAACGCCCGTCTCCTCGCCGAGATGGAGGAGCAGTCGCTCGCGTTCAGCAGACCTTGGACCGCGGCCGAGGAGCCGGGTCGGATGGTGACCGAGATGACGGTCGGCCAGGGCGCCCTCGGCCTGGATCCTTCGACCGTCGCCGGCCACCTCGCCGCGCTGCTGGACTGAGGCCCAGGACCGGTGCCTCACCCGTCTCGGGTGGTGTGCCGGGAGCCGTCCGGTTCCTACGCTCGACGCATCGCGATGCAGACGGGGCCGAACGCGACAACCCGTCACCCCACGCTTCTACCGGAGGATTTTGAGAGATGGGCTCCCATCAGGTCGAGACCTCAGCGACCGCCAGGACCGGGCAGGTGCTCGTCACCGGCGGCCTGGACCTGGTGGGCAGCGACCGCTTCTACCCCGAGGAGCGCCCGGTGGTCGAGGTCGCCGTGGGTGATGTGTGGTGGGATCCGCACCCGGTGACGAATACGCAGTTCGCGGCCTTCGTGGCTGATACCGGGCATGTCACCGTCGCCGAGCGCGATCTCGACCCCGCAGACTTCCCGGGTGCCGACCCGGCGCTGCTGGTGCCCGGATCGCAGGTGTTCACCCAGGCGCCGGGTCCGGTCCCGTTGCACGACTGGACCCGATGGTGGCGCTGGCAGCCCGGCGCCCAGTGGCGCCACCCCGACGGCCCCGCAGTAGACGTCGGGAGCCGGCCCGGACGCCAGGTGGCGGACTGGACCGAGATCCCGGACCACCCGGTCGTGCACGTCGGCTGGGAGGACGCCGTGGCGTACGCCCGCTGGGCGCGCAAGGAGCTTCCGACGGAGGCCGAGTGGGAGCACGCGGCCCGCGGTGGCCTCGTCGGCGCTGACTACGCGTGGGGTGACGAGCTCGCCCCAGGCGGGCGCCTGATGGCGAACACCTGGCAGGGACAGTGGCCGTGGCGCAGCGAGGATCCGCGCGGCCACGACCGCACCAGCCCGGTCGCCTCATACCCGCCGAACGGGCATGGCCTCTACGACATGGTCGGCACCGTGTGGGAATGGACCCGCACCCCCTGGACGCCCGACCATCGTGACCTGATCGCCCCACCTCACGGTCGGGCTGGCTCGGGTGCGTCCTCGCGGCGGGCCGACGTCGCTGCGCCCTCCTGCTGCGGTGGCAGCCAACGCCCCGGCACCGGCGACGACCAGGTCAAGGAGACCGATCGGATGGTGACGAAGGGCGGGTCGCACCTGTGCTCACCGCAGTACTGCCGCCGCTACCGGCCGGCAGCGCGCCAGGGGCACGGCGTGCGGGACACGACGTCTCACGTCGGGTTCCGCTGCGTCGTACGCGAACCGACCTCGCGGCCACTCGTTCGGTGATATTTTTGGGCGACCACCGAAGTCCTACTGAAGGGCAGTTTCATGTCGGTTCAGTTCGAAGTGCGCATCGATGGAATGACCTGTCACCGCTGTGTCGAGACCGTGACGAGCGCTCTCGGTGGCCTGGAGGGCGTCGAGGGGGTCGTGGTCGACCTGAACCCGGGAGCTGTGTCCAGCGCCCGCGTCACCGCCGACGGACCGCTCGAACCGAGGGTCGTCAGATCCACGCTCGCCAAGGCCGGATTCACGATCGCTCGCGAACCCTGACCGGCCGAGGAGTCGTCCGTGCCCGGCCTCGGCTCCCGTCAGCACTTTCCGGCCCTCACCAGCGAACCTGATCTCGTCTACCTCGACGCCGCGTCCGGCACCCCCTGTCCCGAACCGGTCATCGCCCAGCTCACCGCCGAGCTGCGCGGGCCTGCCGCCAACCCCGGCAGGGGCGGACACCCGTGGGCTCGGGACGCGCTGCGTCGCTTCGAGGAGGCCCGCGCCACCGTCGCCGCGTTCCTCGGCGCCTCGTTCCCGGACGAGGTCGCCTTCACTCGCGGCGCCACCGGCGCGATGGCGTTCCTCGCCGACCGCTGGGGACCCGCGGCGCTGGCGAACGGCGGCGACATCCTCTACTGCCCCGGCGACCACCTCTCGACGGTTCGGCCGTGGCTCCGGCTCGCCGAGCGGATGCGGCACCAGGGCGTCCGGGCGGTGGCGTACCGCCGCGACCGCCTGGGTCGCATCGACCCCGACGACTTCGCCCGTGCCGCGAGCGACCGCACCGCGGTCGTCGTCGCCACCGACGTCCACAATCTCCACGGCACCCGGACCGACCTCGACGCCCTGGCGATCCCGCCGGCAGCGACGGTCTGTCTCGACTGCTCCCAGAGCGCCGGGCGGCTGCCCCTGCGTCTGGCCGAGTCCCGGGCCGAGCTCGCCGTCGTCTCGGGCCACAAGATGTTCGGGCCTCCCGGCACAGGCACGGTGTACGTACGCCGGGGTCAGCATCATCGGATCGCGGTCGACCGGGCGGCCGCTCGGAGCGGGCCGGCGCGACACGTCTCGCCGCTGACCGACGCCGCCGAGGAGGGCAGCCTCGACGGGGCCGGCGCCGCCGGGCTCGCGAGCGCCACCGCGTTCCTGGACACCATCGGCCTCGACCGCGTCGGCGACCACCTGGCCGCCCTGGCCGCCCGGTTCGCCGACGGTGCCTCCCGGATCGGCGGCGTCACCCTCCTCGGGCCGCCGGTCGACGCGAGCAGACCGCACAGCGGCATCGCCGCCTTCGCCGTCGATGGCCAGGCGGGCGCCGACGTGGCCTTCGCCCTCGAACGCCGCCGCGTGTACGTACGCGCCGGCGACCACTGTCTGGACGGGCCGCGGGAGGACGCGGTCCGGGTGAGCTTCCACCTGTACAACGACAAGAACGACGTCGACCGACTCCTGCAGGGCCTCGCCGCCGCTGCCGAAAGGGACTGACACGTGCAGAACGAAGGGATCAGGTACGACCGCGCCGCCGCCGCCCGCATCCTGGCCGAGGTCGCAGGTGCCGACTTCCTGACCGGCCCGGCCCCGGCGGTGGCCGAGGTGTCGGTGGACTACCGCGTCGAGGCGCTCCGCCCGGAACCCGGGGGACCGCTGACGACCGGACAGCGGCGCTACCTGGAGTCCTTCATGCGGCCGTGCCGACCCGACCAGGTGGTCAGTGCCACCCACCGCATCACCTGGCGCGACTCCCGCGGGATCGCGAACAGCGGCCACATCGGACCGGGCCCGCTCGGCCCGGTGCTGCCGATCGCTGCCAGGGAGGCCGTGATCGCGGTCGCTGACGCGATCGCCGGCGCCGATCCTGTCACCGCACGTTCGGACGCGCTCGGCGACGACGCGCTCGACGTCCTCGCCGACACCACCACCGACCAGGAGCCCGCCGAGATCTTCCGCGTCGGGGCCGAGGCCGCCGGCCGCGCGCTCGTCCAGCACGGCATGCTCGCCGGACAGGTCGGGATCGAGGACCCGGTCGAGTTCGCCGAGGCGATGCTGGACTCCGGGCTCTACGGCACGGTGGCCTCGACCTGGTTCTGGGAGCTGCAGGCTTCCACGTACCGCAGAGGCATGATCCCCGCGAGCCTGGAGGGCACGGGCGGCCGGCTGCGCTACACCCCCGAGACCGTCGCGCTGCTCGCCGAGATGAAGCGCCGCACCATCGCCGACGCCCACGATGTCATGGACCGGGCCCGCGAGGAGGGCCTCGGGGTGCGTGCCGCCATCCAGCGCTACCACGTCGAGCTCGACCAGATCTCGCGACAGTACGCCCTGCTGCCGGCGGGGGAGCGGCCCGTCTGCCTCGGGCAGCGGGCCCATCAGGTCGACGGGCAGCGCGTCCAGCCCCTCGCGGCCGTCGCCGAGGCGCTCACCGGCGCGTTCCGGTCGGCGGTCGAGTCGGTGCGGATCGCCGAGGCGCCCGGACCGGCCGCGGGGGAGGGGTCGTTCGCGGCAGGGGAGCAGGAGTTCGGGGTCCCGGACATGACCTGCCGGCACTGCCGGGTGACGATCACCGCCGTCTTCGACGCCCAGGCGGCCGAGCTGATCGAGGTGGACCTGCACGGGAAGCGGGTGCGGGCCAGGTTCACCGACGCCGGTCAGCGCGACCGGGTCTTCGCCGACCTGCGCGACTCCGGCTACACGGTGGCCGACGGGTGAGCGTTCGCTACCCGCTTCCCGCCGCGCGGCACCCGATCGCCGCCCGCTTCCTCGACAACGCGGCTGCGGTGGGCGAGGCGATCGAACGGTTCGGGTCGCCGCTCCACGTGGTCTTTCCCCAGGTCATGGCCGAGAACGCCACGGCGCTTGCGAGCGTGCTCCGGCGTCACGGCGTGCCGTACGACATCTTCTACGCGCACAAGGTCAATGCTTCGGCCGCACTCCTCGCCGGAGCCTCCATCGCCGGGCTCGGCGCGGACGTGGCCTCCGCGGCCGAGCTCGACCGCGCCCTGGCCGCGGGGTTCGCGCCGGACCGGATCGAGGCGACGGGTCCGAAGTCGCCGGCATTCATCGACCGGATCGCCGCGCTGGGGCTCACCGCCAACGCCGACGACCTCTGGGAGCTCGACCGGCTCGCCGCTGCCGCGCCGGCCGGCAGCACCGTCCCGGTCCTGCTGCGGCTCTCCGGGTTCGCCTCGCCGGCGGTGCCCCAGTCCCGCTTCGGCATCGACCTCGCCGACGCCGACGCCGCCCTCGAGACCGTACGCCGCGCCCCCGGCCTCGACCTGCGCGGCGTCGCGTTTCACCTCGACACGGCCGACCCGGCCGCCCGGGTGGACGCGCTGACCGAGTCGATGGCGGTCGTGGCCGCCGCCCACCGGAAGGGTCTGCGGCCGTCGGTGATCGACATCGGCGGCGGGTTCCGCCAGCGGTTCGTCGAGGACCCCGAGCCGTTCCAGCGGTATTCACAGGCGGTTGCCACCGGACCGGGGGAGCTGGTGTGGCCAGGTCACGACCTCGGGCTCCGGCGAGCGGGCGCAGTGGCCGGGGCACCAGTCGCGCACAAGTACGGCAACCACCGCCCGGCCACCGACGTCCTGGAGAGGTTCCTGGCCGCAGAGATCGAGCGGCGCCCCGTCGCCGAGGTCCTGCGCGAGTGCATGCTGACGCTGTGGATCGAACCGGGCAAGGCCCTGGTCGACCATGCGGGGATCACGCTGGCCTCGGTCCTCTACCGCAAGCGCGCTGCCGGGCGTGACCTGGTCGTGCTCGACCTCTCCCGCAACCAGGTCACCCCCGCCGACCAGGAGGTCCTGCTGGACCCGGTGCTCGTCGATGCGCATGGTGAGCCGCCGGCGGAGGGAGTCTTCCTCGCCGGCCGGCTGTGCCTGGAGTCGGACCTGGTGAGCCGCCGCAAGGTGTTCCTGGATTCCGAGCCGAGCAGCGGCGACGTACTCGCGTTCGTCAACACCGCTGCCTATCAGATGGACCTCTCGGCCTCCTCCGCCGGCGGGCATCCGCCGCCGCCCAAGGTCGCGGCGGTCCTGGAGGGCGGACGGTTCACCTTCGTCGCCGACGACCACCACGGGAGCTGACCATGCGATACGACAGCGTGCTCGACATGATCGGCGACACCCCGCTGCTGCGGCTCGATCCGGCAGCCCACGGTGTGCCCGAGGCCGAGATCTTCCTGAAGCTGGAGTCGGCGAACCCGTTCGGCTCCGTCAAGGACCGGGTCGCCTGGGCGCTGCTGCGCGACCACATCGGATCGATCGTCGAGGACGAGCAGGTCGTCCTCGAGGCATCGAGCGGCAACACCGCGAAGGCGCTCCAGATCATCGCCTCGATGCACGGCGTCCGGTTCCGGGCCTTCACCAACCGGGTCCGGGTGCGGGAGGTCCGCGAGATGCTGTCGCTGCTCGGCGCCGAGGTGACCGAGATGCCCGGACTCTCGGAGTGCCCGGACCCGACCGCGCCCAACGACGTGTTCGGGGTGATCGGCGACCTCATGGCGGGCGAGCCCGGCCGCTATCACCACACCTCGCAGTACACGAATGAGGACAACCTGCGAGCCCACTACGAGGAGACCGGTCGCGAGATCTACCGCGACGCCGGCCCGGTCGACCTGCTCGTGGGCGGGCTCGGCACCACCGGCTCCACCCGAGGGGCCGCGACGTACCTGCGCGAGCGCAACCCGGAGACGGCCGTGGTCGGCGTCGTCGCCGCGGAAGGTGACTTCATCCCCGGCATCCGCTCGGCGGCGGAGATGTGGGAGGTCGGTCTCTTCGACCCCGGCTTCTACGACGCGATCGCCGCCGTCGACTCGGCCGACGCGATCTCCGCCAGCCTCGAGCTCGCCACCCGGCACGGTGTGCTCGCCGGCCCCACCACCGGGGCCGCCTATGCCGCTGCCCGAGAGCGGCTCCTGTCCGGGCCTGGTGGCCCGGTCACCGCGGTCGTGATCGCGTGCGACCGGATGGAGCCGTACCTCTCCTACTACCGCCACCGCCGTCCTGACCTGTTCGGGGCTGCCGGACCGGCTCCTGCCGATGAGGCGCCTTCGGCTGCCCCCGAGGAGCTCGAGGCCTGGACCGCCGCGGGCGAGCATGTGGTCGTCGTGGACGTACGCACGGCCCTGGCGTTCCAGGCCGGCCACATCCCCGGGGCGATCAACCTCCGCGACGACCTGCTCGAGCAGGTCCTGGAGGCGGGGATGCCGTTCTCCGAGGCGTCCCGTGTGGTCTTCGCCTGCCCGACGGGTGACCGGTCGGCACGGTTCGCCGCCCGGGCCGCCGCGACCGGTCGCCGGGCCTACAACCTCGAGGGCGGCGTGCTCGGCTGGCGCGACAGCGGCCGGCCGCTCGCGGGTGTCTGACCCAGTTCGTACGCCGCAGCCGGACCCTCATGCGGGAAGCAGGACGAGCATCGTGCCCATCCCAGCAGCCATCAGCCCGTGGCCGAGGGCCGGCAGGCGGTGCTCGCGCACCGAGGTCGCCCGCACCAGCCACCAGAGCACCCCGGCCGCGCAGACCACGACAAAACCCGAGTTGACCGCGATCGCCCAGCCGGGCGGGTGCCCGGCCGGTGCGATCGCCGCCGCGCTGCCGTGGCCCGCATGACCCTCGAGACCGCCCACGTCAGCCATCAGCAGCGGCATCGCGGCGAGCATCCAGATCATCGCGGCGTTGAGGGCGAGATGTCCGACCACGTCAGCCCGCCGGGCCCTGTCGCTCGCGCCCCGCAGAGCCGGCAGCAGAGCCAGGGTCAGCCCCGCGAAGAGCGCGACCTGTGCCCAGACCGCAGCGTCCGAGACGATCACCCAGATCATCAGAATCATCGCCGCACTCATCGCGGCGTGGTTGAGGTGGAGAACGGTCTCCCCGCCCGATGGTGGGCAGACCACGAGAATCCAGATCCCCGCGGTGCCCGTGAGCACGAAGGCCACAGTCAGCAGAAGGTCCCAGGGAGGATCGACCACACCTCCAACGTACCGTTCCCACGCGTCGGATGAGGCCGGTTGCCGCGATCAGTGCCGCGGACCGGCAAACCCCCGGCCGAGGCGTCAGGTACGTCGGTCGAGTTGGCACCTGCGTGCCAACGGTGCAGCGTCACGCTAGCGCGCCATGCGGGCGAGTGGCTTCCTGGCGCCGGTGAGACCCGGAGTGACTCCTCCATCAGCCGCTCGAGCCGGCTCCGG